>JABHUT010000114.1 GCA_018658685.1 Alphaproteobacteria bacterium | reverse complement strand
TTATAAACGACTTATATCAAGAATAGTTACAAAAACCATAAGAGCAATTAAAAGACTTACCCCTATTTGCATACCATATTCTTGGACTTTTTGATTAATAGGTTTTCCAAATACAACTTCATATGCATAAAACATAAGATGTCCTCCATCAAGAACAGGAATTGGGAGTAAATTTATAACACCAAGATTAACTGAAATAGCTGCTATCAAGCCTAAAAGGGGAATAAATCCATACTCAGCAACCTGACCAGAAATTTGTACTATTTTTATAGGGCCGCCCATCTGATCAACGGACTCTCTCCCTATAATTAATTGACCTAAATAATCTAAAATTTTTGAGGCAAGAAAAAATGTTTCCTGAAACCCCCTAAGCATTCCTGAAAAAATATTATATTTCTTCTTTTGAAAAAAAGATGGGTCTTGTTCTGCAATAATGCCAATTCTTCCTATTTTATATTCACTTCCAAACCTATCCTTTTCTATAACAATATCTGGTTGAATATTTATTAAAACTTCCTGACCGCCTCTTTCTATAATTAGATTTAAATTTTCTTCAGGATTTCCTATTACAATATTTCTAATATCGTTAAAAGATTCTATCTTGGATTGATTTATTGATATAATAAAGTCACCCTTTTTTATTCCAGCCTTTGAAGCTGCAGATTCACTCACAACTTGACCAACATAAGGCTCAACAATTGTCTCGCCTCTAAATATAAAAATTGAAGCAAAAATAAAAATAGCTAAAATAAAATTAAAAACTGGACCAGCTGCAGTTGTAGCAATCTTTTGCCAAACTGATTTTGAGTGAAAATTTTCTGAGTCGTCTACAACAGATGATAAATCTTTTTTACCCGACAGGTCTTCATCGCCCCTAAACTTTACATAACCACCAACAGGAAATAATGCTATTCTCCATAAAGTTCCAGATTTATCATATCTTCCCCAAATCTGTTTACCCATTCCTATAGAAAAGGTTTCTACACCTATACCGCACCACTTACCAACAAGGTAATGTCCCATCTCGTGAACGAAAACTACTACAGTAATTAGCAAAGAGAATGCTAGTATATATTGCATAATTGAAGGAATATAATTTAACATTATAAATAATTGATCCATATTAAAATCCTAATCCTATAATTTCCAAAGCTTTAATTCTCGCTTCATTATCCGCTGACACTATTTCATCCAAACTACCCATAGTTTCTAATGATTTATTACCGGAATGTCCAATTTCCTCTATAACTTTCTCTACCACCAAGGGAATATCAATAAACTTTATTTGATTGTTTAAAAAAGCATTAACTGCAATCTCATTGGAAGCATTTAAAAAAATTGGATAAAAACCACCTTTATCAAGGGCATATCTAGAAAGTTGAAGTGATTTATAATCTTCATCTGATACACTTTCAACGCTTAAGCCATTCAAATCCTCAATGGAGATAGGGTCAATATCATTATTATTGCAGTCGGGCCATGACAATGCATGATCAATAGGATTTAACATACTTGGTTTTCCAAAATAACCAAAAAGAGCTCCGTTATTCATCAATGTTAAACCATGAATTATAGATTGTTTATGAATTATCACTTTAATCTTTTTACTTTCAATACCAAATAAATGATGGGCCTCTATTATCTCAAGTCCTTTATTCATTAAAGTCGCTGAATCAACTGATATTTTTTTACCCATACTCCATATAGGATGCTTGACTGCATCTGATGGCGTTACCTTACTAAGTTGCTTATTATCAAAGCCATGAAAAGGGCCGCCAGAAGCAGTTAAGAAAATCTCACTTATATCTTTTTTTGGCTTTCCATCTAAAATTTGAAAAATTGCATTATGCTCACTATCAATAGGAATAATTTGACAGTTATTTTTCCTTGCACTTTCTGTAATTAATGAACCAGCAGCGACAATGCATTCTTTATTAGCTATGGCAATTATTGATGAATTTTTAATTGAACAAAGCAAGGGACTCAGTCCTGCGAGACCTACGATAGATGCCACTACAATATCAGAATGTAAATTAGCAATTTCTTTTAGACCCTCCTTACCACCAAAACACTTAAAGTTATTTCCAGCTCTTTTTTTTAACTCTAAGAAAAAATTTTCATCAGAAACAGCAATAGATTGTGGTTGAAATTCTTGAGATAGCTCCAATAATAGATCAATATTTTTATTACAAGTTAAGGCAATAACTTCAAATTCATCTTTTCTTTGTCTAAGCAACTCTATGGTACTGGATCCAACAGAGCCCGTTACACCAAAAATAGAAATAGATTTTTTTTTCATACTACCATCCTAAAACTATTAAAGATGGATTTTCAATTAAATCAAAAATAATTACTAAAATAGGAATTAAAATAAACACTGGTAAAATACTATCAGCTCTATCGAGTAATCCACCATGACCAGGCAATATAAAGCTAGCATCTTTTATTCCAGACTTTCTTTTTAAAAAAGAAATAAATAAATCGCCTAAAATTGAGATTAAAACTATACAAATTCCTATAGGCAAATGACTAATTTCAAATGTTTCACTAAAAGAAGAAGCAACTAGATAAAACCAACTTACTCCAAAGATAATCGCACCAATAAATCCAGACAAGGTCTTATTGGGAGAAATTATTTTAAATAACTTAGGCCCACCAAGCCAATTTCCTATAATATAAGCACTTGCATCAGTAACTATAATTGTTGAAAGAATGATTGATAAGGATAAAAATCCTTGTGCAGATTCTCTTAACCAAAGAATAGATAATGTAGCGATAGAAATATAAATAAAACCAAAAGATGATAATTTATAAGAACTATTTGTAAGCTTTCCAAAAATACAAATAGATAAAAAGATAAGAAAAAATATTAAACCAGATACGGGCCCAATACTTGAAAATGTTAAGACAGAGGAAATACCAATAGAGGCAAGCAAACCCCTTATAATCCAAAACCTATTTGATGCCATTCTCATCCATTCAAATAAAATAATCGGAGAAATAATAATTAAGAATGTTTTAAAAAAAAATTCTCCTTTAATTAAAGGAAATAAAACGACTATTAATAGAAAAATCGATGATACTAATCTAGTGATGAAATCCTCGGGTAATGTCATTTTTTTAACCTTTCTTCAATCCTACCGTATCTTCTATACCTATTATTGAAGTCATTGACAGCTTTGGTTAAAAGATCTTTATTAAAATCAGGCCATAAGGCTTTTTCAAAATAAATTTCTGTGTAAGCAAGTTGCCAAAGCAAAAAATTAGATATTCTTTTTTCTGAACCAGTCCTTATTAATAAATCTGGCTCAGGAAGTCCTGCAGTAAATAAATTACTATTCACAATATCTTCATTGATATTATAAGGATCAATGTCTCCAGATTTTATTGAAGTACCAATTTTCTTTAAAGCATTAATAATTTCATCTCTTCCGCTATAGTTAAAAGCAATCTGAAGATATAACCCATCATTATCTCTTGTTAAAAACTCAGAGGAATCTATTAATTTTACAATATCTTTTGGGACACCCTCACGATTTCCTATAATTCTTATCTTTACATTTTTATTATGAAGCTCAATTAAGTCAGTTTGGATAAATTTTCTTAAAAGATTCATTAGATTAGAAATTTCAGACTTTGGTCTCTTCCAGTTATCAGTGGAAAAACTAAAAACTGTTAAGTATGGAATATTAAAATCATCTATATATCTTAAAAGTTTTCTTAAAGATTTAACACCTTCTTTATGGCCATCTTCCCTAGGCAAACCTTTTTGTTCTGACCATCTTCCATTTCCATCCATAATAATTGCAAGATGAGAAAGATTATTTTCTCTTTTTTCAGAAGTTTTCATAAAAAACTATACTTGTTTAATTTCTTTTTCTTTAGTAGCTAAAGTTTCATCTATTTTTTTAATATAGGAATCAGTTAAGTCCTGAACATCTGATGATAATGAAACACTTTCATCCTTACCAATATCAGAATTCTTTTCCATATCTTTAATAGAATCCATTCCATCTCTTCGAATATTTCTAATAGCAATTTTTGATTGTTCAGTATATTTTCCTGCTATTTTAATAAGTTCTTGTCGTCTTTCTTCATTTAACTCTGGTACAGGAATTCGAATTAATAGACCATCTGTTTGTGGGTTTAATCCCAAGCCGGCCTCTTGTATTGCTTTTTCTACTGAAATTACAAGACCCTTATCCCAAACCTGTATAGAAATAGTTCTAGGCTCTGGAACTGATATAGTTCCAACTTGCTCAATAGGCATTTTCGATCCATATGCATCCACTGTTACATGATCAATCATATTGGCTGAAGCTCTACCAGTTCTTAACCCAGATAGATCATGGCCAAAAGAACTTATCGTTCCTTCCATCCTTCTCTTTAAATCGTCAATATTAAGTTTTTCAGTCACTTTTCTCTCTCACATTTAATTTATAATTGTTGAAGACTCATCACTACCATTCAAAACCTTTAAAAAAGAATCTTTTTCTGTAATTGAAAAAACAATCACAGGAATATCATTGTCTCTTGCCAATGAAATTGCCGAAGCATCAAGTACCTTTAAATTTTTAGT
>JABHUT010000113.1 GCA_018658685.1 Alphaproteobacteria bacterium | reverse complement strand
AGACCTTGAACTATTCCTCCATGAACCTGACCGGCAACTAAAAGTGGATTTATTATTCTACCAAAATCATCAGTAGCTGAGTAATTATCTATCTCAATTCTACCAGTTTCCTTATCAATTGATATTTCGCAAATATGACAACCATTTGGAAATGTAGGATCTTTATGTTCATAAGCACTTTCGCCATCAAGAATTTGTGTATTAGACTGACTTTCTGCAAGTCTAGCCACTGAGTAGAGATCAATATTTCTATTAGTTCCCTTAACTTGAAATAATGGTCCAGCATCTGTTGTATACTCAATTTCATCTATTGATGCCTCAAGCTCATTAGCTGCTATTTCAATTCCTTTTTTTAACATCGCATTTGAAGCATCATTTATTGCACCAGCTGCCATATATAAAGATTTAGAACCGCCTGTTCCGCCGCCGCCAGGTAAATCATCACTGTTGCCAAAATGTATGGATACATCTTCAGGATTTACACCAAGTTTTTCAACCAAAATTTGTGTCCACGCTGTTTCATGACCTTGACCTGTGGCTTGTGTTCCTGCAAAAACCTTCACAGACCCCTCACCGGAGATAACAACTCTTGAATTTTCAGCACCTTCTCCCTGTGTCCTTTCAATATAATAAGAAATACCTATTCCTTTTAATTTATTTTCTAATTTAGATTCTTCTTTTCTTTTTAGAAAATCTTCATAAGAGGAATTAACCATAGACATTTCCGTAGTCTTTTGAAAATCACAACTATCAAGAGGAAGTATTGCCCCTTCATGCTTACCAATCTCGTCAGGTTGAACAAAATTCTTAACTCTAAGTTCAACTGGATCAATTCCGAGATCATCAGCAGCTTTATCTACAAGCCTTTCAATGACATAACTGGCTTCTGGTCTCCCCGCGCCTCTATAGGCATCAACCGGGACAGTGTTAGTATAAACAACATTAACTTTGTTATATAAAACTGGGATCTTATAAACTCCTACATGCATACCAGCGCCTGCAAGTGTAGGTATAAAAATTCCATACTGAGATAAATAAGCGCCAACAGCTGCAACTGTGTCGACCTTAACACCTAAGAAGTTTCCCTCTTTATCCATCGCTATAGATGCTTCAGTAACATGATCTCTTCCGTGCGAGTCACTCAAGAAAGCTTCAGATCTTGTAGATGTCCATTTTACGGGCCTTTTAAGGGCTCGACTAGCAAACATTGTGGCAACGTACTCTGGAAAACACATCATTTTTAATCCAAAACCACCACCAACATCATTGGTTACAACCTTTATATTTTTTTCTTCAACACCAAGAGAGCCCGCAAGTCTCTCTCTCATAGCGTGAGATCCTTGACTTTCTACATATACAGTAAAATGATTATTATCTTTATTATAATCAGAAATAGCAGATCTTGGTTCAATAGGATTAACAACAATTCTATTGTTAATTAAATCAACTTTTGAAATGTGGTCTGCTTTATCTTCAACCATCTTCCATTCATCTTCAGAACCTAATTCCCAATCCACAGCTGAATTTGATCCAAATTCCTCAAATAAAATAGGAGAGTCAGAGTTTAAAGCTTTTGAGGTGTCAGTAACACAAGGTAATTCATCATAAGATATCTCAATCAATTCAGATGCATCCAGTGCTTGATTGGTGGTATCAGCTAAAATAAAAACAACTGGATCGCCCACGTGCCTAACTTTATCGACCGCAAGAATTGGTCTTTTACTGGCATTCATGGGTGTTCCATCTTTATTTTGTAAAAAATCTATAACAGACATATGAGAGAGGCCTTCATCCTGTAATCGCTCGCCAGTAAATATTTCTACAACACCCGGCATTTTAAGAGCTTCCTCATAACTAATACTAGTTATTTTAGCATGAGCATATGGAGATCTTAAAAATACTCCATAAACCATATCAGGTAACTTTAAATCATCAGTAAATTTTCCTTCGCCAGTTATAAGTCTTGTATCTTCTATCCTTGTAACTGGTTGTCCTACTGCAAATTTCATAAAAATCTCCTAAATTTATTCTCTAAAACTATTATCTATCTTATCAAGCTTTCTCATTAAAGCAGGCCATGCAAGATTGCCTATTCCTTGTTCAGAGGCCATTTGGCCTTGATCAGTAACGAGCTCTATAACATCATCAGGAACCATATTTAATTTAGACCCACCTGACAAAGCCTTTATTTGAATAGTGCAAGCTCTTTCTAGAAAAAATAACCTAAGCCAAGCATCTGAACAGTTTGCTCCTGTAGTTAACAGTCCATGATTCCTTAAAATCATACAATGTTTTTCACCCAAATCGCCTACAAGTCTCTCCCTTTCATCATGATTCAGAGCTATCCCCTCATAATCATGATAAGAGCACTCATCACGAATAACCATAGCCGTTTGTGATATGGGCAAAAGACCATGTTCTTGAGCTGAAACTGCAACTCCATCATTTGAATGTGTGTGGATAACTGCATTATTATGATGACCAGAGCCATGAACTGCAGAATGAATTGTAAATCCAGCAGCATTTACAAAATGCTCTGTTTCAGAAACAATATTTCCTTCAAGATCAATTTTAACTAAATCTGAGGCTTTTATTTCTTCAAAAAGTAATCCATATGGATTTAGAAGAAAATTTTCTTCACCCGGAACTCTTGCTGAAATATGAGTAAAAACAAGGTCATCCCAACCATATAAAGCAACCAATCGATATAAAGCCGCAAGATCAACTCTTGTATTCCATTCTTCTTCAGAGACAATTTCTTTGATATTTTTAGTCAATTTAACCCCACTAATGTTAAGATATTATATATAAATCATAAAATGTTTAATATGAATTTTATAAATTAATTAATTTTACTTTGCCATCTCAATCGAAAGCTTGAGGGCCTTAGACCAATTATTGATAATTTTCTCTCTTAACTCTAATTTCATCTTTGGAGTTATTTTCTCATTATTTGAATAAAATGCTTTAAAGTCTTCTAGTCCAGAATAAAATCCCACACCAAGACCAGAAACCATTGCAGCACCGAGAGCTGTTGACTCTTTTGTAAATGATTTTTGAATTTCATAATCACAAATATTAGATAAATTTTGAATAAACCAATCATTTTCAATCATTCCTCCATCTATTTTTAAGGTATTTAATAAGTTTAAATTATTATCAGAAAAATCATCCTTTATTGCCCCCATTAAATCATAAGTTTGAAGCGAAATAGATTGAAGGGAAGCGTGAATTAGATCAGGCACTCCTGTATCTTGTGTCATTCCAAACAAAGAACCTCTTGCTTCCGCAGACCAATGAGGGGCTCCTAAACCACTAAATGCTGGCACCAAGACAACTTTAGAACTTGGGTCAACAGAAGAGGCAATTTTTGAACTATCAGAAACATTATCTAGAATACCTAAATTTAATTTTAGCCAATTCATAATACCACCAGCCATAAATATAGAGCCCTCTAGAGCATAAGATAAGTCATCATTAATCTTATAAGAGATAGTTGTTAATAATTTTTTTTTGGAGTAGATAATTTCTTTACCTGTATTAGCAAGCAAAAAGCATCCAGTACCATATGTAGATTTTACATCTCCTGATTGATAACAAGATTGTCCAAATGCCGATGATTGCTGATCTCCAATAACACCTGTTATTTTTAATTTTTTACTCAATAGCTTAGTTTCTCCAAAATAATCATTAGAATTCCTTACCTCGGGAAGAGACTGAAGAGGAATATCAAAAATACTAAGAAGCTCATCATCCCATTTTAATGTTTGAATATTAAATAAGCTTGTACGTGAGGCATTAGTATAATCGGTCGCAAATGTGTCCCCATTAGTAAGGTTCCATATTAACCAACTATCTACAGTCCCAAAGCATACATCGCCTTTATTTGCTAAATTCCTCAAACCATTAACATTTTCTAGAAGCCATGATATTTTTGATGAAGAAAAATATGGATCTAATAGCAACCCTGTTTTTTTATTTATTTCCCTTTCTAATCCTTCTTTTTTTAAATTAGAGCAAAATTCTGATGTTCTTCTATCTTGCCAAACAATTGCATTATAAAATGGTTTTCCAGTCTTTTTATCCCAAGCTAAAATTGTTTCTCTTTGGTTGGTAATACCAATAGATTTAATTTCTATACCTGAGTTTTTACTAATAATAGATTCACAACAAAGAATTGTTGATGATAAAATTTCTAAAGGGTTATGCTCAACCCATCCCTCATTAGGATAAATCTGTTTAAAATCTTTTTGAAAAAGGTCAATTACCTGCCCTTTTTCATCAAATAAAAGTGCGCGACTTGAAGTCGTCCCTTGGTCAATAGTAAGAAACAAAAAACCCCCGTAGATAAATATTATTATTCATAGTAAAATAACTTAACAAATATTTAATATTCTTAAAGAGATTTTATGAGCGACATAAAGATACATATAGTAGCAAGTAATAATGCTGATGCAAAAAAAGCAAAAAAGGATCTGGCAAAATTATATAAAAACTACCCAATAAATAGAGCAAATACCATTGTTGCTTTAGGCGGAGATGGTTTAATGCTTCAAACTCTTCATGATAATATTGATAGAGATCTTCCTATTTATGGGATGAACAAGGGTTCAATAGGTTTTTTAATGAACACTTATAATGAAAAAAATTTATTGAAAAGAATTGAAAAATCTATTTCAGCTAACCTTCACCCCCTAACAATGAATGTTAAAAGTAAAAAAAAGAGCTATAAGGCACAAGCAATTAATGAAGTTTCACTTTTAAGAGAGACCTATCAAGCGGCAAAGTTAAAGATTTTTATTGATGGCAAAGAGAGACTTGATGAATTAGTTTGCGATGGATTGCTTCTGTCAACTCCAGCCGGAAGCACTGCATATAATTTATCGGCTCATGGACCTATTCTTCCTCTTACATCAAACTTATTGGCCTTGACGCCAATTTCTGCATTCAGACCAAGGAGATGGAAAGGCGCCCTTCTTCCAAGAAATGTTAAGGTAAAAATTGTAATTCTAGAAAAAAATAAAAGGCCTGTTAGCGCTGTTGCAGATAATTCTGAATTTAGAGATATTGAATATGTTGAAATTTCTGAAAATAAAAATGTAGAATTAAAAATGCTCTTTGATCCTAAAACAAATCTTGAAGAAAGAATAATTAATGAGCAATTTATATACTAAGTGTTTTTATTTATTTGATGGCAAAACATTAGCACCAGGTGTTGTAATTTCATTAAGTGGCTCTCTAATATCACCATAGCCAGCATCTTTTGGTATTGTTAGAAATGTACCATTTTTATCTTTCTTAATTACTGGTGTAACAGTAACAATTGCATCCCGTTTAGCATTAGTAATAGCCTCATCAACTGTTTTAGACCGACAAAGTTTTTCTAAATTCAATCTTGTCGGGAAAATAATATTTCTTTTTCTTTCATAGCAATCATCTAGTGCATCCTTTGGATTTATCCATACAGAATCAACTGACTCGGTTCCGTCATGTGCACCCTCATGACCCTCAGGAGCTTTTGCAATATAAAATCTGGTATCAAACCTTTTTGGCATCATTTCAGGTGTTACCCAATGAGCAAAAGGTATTAAATTTTCTGTTGAAAAAGTGATATTCTTATCTTTAGCAAATTCGTACATTGATCCACTTTTATTATTAAATTTCTCTCGCCAGTTATTAAACTCTAGTAACCTTTTTGAATTAATATTTTCTTTTTTATCTTTTTCATTGGCAAACAAAACATTTGCCTCTTCGAAACTCTCTCTAATTGCGGCAATTTTAAAAGGAAGAATTTTTTTATTATCATCAGTTTTAGATATATAATTAACTAAATTTTCATCATAATCATCTTTGTCAACCTTACCTCCAGGAAAAACCAATGCACCAGAAGCAAAGTCAATCTGATGATGTCGAACTACCATAAAAACTTCGATACCTGATGAACAATTTCGAATTATCAAAACTGTTGAAGCTGGAATTAATTTATTGTCATTACTGTTGTTCATGTAGTAATGCTATACCATAAAAGTATTAATCAAAATTTATTATCATAAATAATTTCTAATGAGGAAAGTAATGCTAGAAGGACTTAAAGTTATTGAAATGGCAACTTATGTTGCTGCGCCTGCAGCTGGTGCAATGCTAAGAGATTGGGGCGCAGATGTAACAAAAGTTGAACCCTTGAACGGCTGTCCGATGAGAAGGTTTTTCGAGGGAATGAAATCAAATATCCCTATTGAAGGTAACCCAATATTCACACTTGATAATAGAGGAAAGAAAGGAGTCACAATCAATACTAGTGATGAAAAAGGTGCAGAGATTGTTAGAGAAATGATTAAAAATGCAGATGTTTTTCTAACAAATGTAAGACCTCAATCACTAGAGAGTGCAAAACTTGATTATGAGAGTCTTTCAAAAATTAATCCAAAATTGGTTTATTGTTCTTTGACAGGATACGGGCTTGATGGAGATGATAAAAATAAACCTGGCTTTGATATTGCTGCTTACTGGTCAAGATCAGGGATGGCCCATTTAACTCAAAGAAAAGGAGAGGAACCTCTTCCAATAAGAACTGCCTCAGGAGATCATATAACCGCAATATCAACAGTAAGTGGAATTCTGGCAGCGCTCTATGAAAGAGATAGAACGGGTAATGGAAAATTAGTTGAAACGTCACTTGTAAGAACTGGTATATACTCCATCAGCTCCGATATGGCCCTTCAATTAAAATTCGGAAGAGTTCCCTCTACAAAGAAGAGAGAAGAGCAAATAAACCCTCTATTTAATTTTTTTAAAACTAAAGATGATAGATGGATATGTCTTAGTCCGAGGGCTGGTGGAGATTATGATTTACCTAAAGTTGTTAGGGCTATTGGAAAAGAAGAATGGCTAGAAAATGATAAATTCAACACAAACCAAGGAAGAAGAGAGAATGCAAATGAATTTGTTAATGAAATGGATAAAGCTTTTAGTCAGTTCACAATGAAAGAATGGGAAGAGAAATTAGATGCTCAGGATTTAGTTTGGTCCCCTGTACAAAACCTTAAAGAAGTCTCAATAGACCCACAAGCAATAGCATCAGGTGCATTTTCTGAAGTTGAAGATCAAGAGTGTGAAGAAAATTATACTACAGTATCTTCGCCGGTTAAGTTTCATGACTCGAGTGACGGCCCAAAAGGACCTGCGCCAAAATTGGGCCAGGATAATTTTTCTGTCCTCAAGGATTTAGGAATAAAGGATACTGAAATTCAATCTCTTATTGATGAAGGTATTGTTGGTAAGCCTTCTAATTAGTCTTCAAAAGATCTGGAGGCAATGCCTCATTCTTAATAAGATCAATGCAATCATTAACATTAAGTGTTTTTTGCTCCTTAGATCCCAGGCGCCTAATTGTTACAGTATTTTCTTCAACCTCTCTATCACCCAAAACAAGTATGTAAGGCACCTTGTTAATTGAATGTTCTCTAATTTTATAGTTAATTTTTTCATTTCTTAAATCAATTATTGATCTTAATCCGTTTGATCTAAGTTTCTCTAAAAGTGTATTTGCAGATTCATCTGAATTTGAAGTTATAGTCGCTATAGCTACTTGCACAGGTGAAAGCCAAAGGGGAAATTTTCCTTCGTAATTCTCAATAAGAATACCCAAAAATCTCTCAAGGCTTCCAAGAATGGCTCTGTGAAGCATTACAGGAACATGCTTATTATTATCTTCTCCAATATACGATGCATCAAGTCTATTGGGTAAATTAAAGTCTACTTGCAAAGTACCACATTGCCAAACTCTTCCAATTGCATCATGTAAATAAAAATCAAGCTTTGGTCCATAAAAAGCTCCATCACCCTTATTCTCGTCAAAAGGTAGGCCTGTAGCTTTTGCAGCCTTAGATAAAGCAGACTCAGCTTTATCCCAGATAGAATCTTCACCTACTCTTTCATCGGGTCTATCAGCAAACTTTATAGAAACCTTATCAAAACCGAGTTCCTCATAGACTTCCTTTAAGATATTGCAAAAAAGAATAGTTTCAGATTCTATTTGATCTTCAGTACAGAAAATATGGGCATCATCTTGAACAAAATTTCTTACCCTCATTAAACCATGTAAAGCTCATGAAGGTTCGTAACGATGACATGATCCGAATTCTGACATTCTTAAAGGAAGGTCTCTATAACTTTTAATACCCTGATTAAAGACTTGGATGTGCCCAGGACAATTCATTGGTTTAAGCATTAATTCTCTATCATCTGCTTCAGAAGTGTACATATGTTCGGAATATTTATCCCAGTGACCAGATGCTTCCCATAATTTCTTATCAATTAATTGAGGGGTTTTAATTTCTTGATAGCCGCCCTTAGTTATTTTTCGTCTAATGTACTCTTCAAGCTCTCTATAAATACTCCAGCCTTTAGGATGCCAGAAAACCATTCCAACCGCTTCTTCTTGAAAATGGAATAAGTCTAATTCCCTACCAAGTTTTCGGTGGTCTCGCTCTTCAGCTTCTTCAAGTAGGT
>JABHUT010000112.1 GCA_018658685.1 Alphaproteobacteria bacterium | reverse complement strand
CTCTAGAAGCCATAGAATTCTTTGCGATCTTGAATTATTTAAATGATGTACTTCTATCATCTTTTTTCTCCTTTTTATTATTAACTATAATTAGCTCCACTTAATTACCATTCGTCCTCTTGTCCCTCCTCCCTCAAGTCTTTTATGAGCCTCTGCAGCATTCTCTGGGTCAACAGTGTCAGCAACCCTAAGGGTTACCAAACCATCCTCAACCTGCTGGCGAATTTTATCTAATTTTTCATAATTGCAATTATATGCAGTAACCCAGGTAGAAGAAAATTTAATTTCCCTTTGAGTTGAACCTTTAAACCCTCTTATTGAGGTAAAAGATCCTCCATCTTTAACGGCATCAATAGCTTTTTCATTTAATAAAGCGCCATCTGCTATACCGTCTACACCATCAGGGAAATGCTCTCTTATTTGATCAACAAAACTTTTTTCACGAGAGATAATAATGTCTGCACCTAAATCTTTCAGTAAACTTTCATCACTATCACTAGAATCAGTAATCACCATAAGACCATCAGCTTTTGCGAGCTGAATAACATAACCGCCATATGCCCCGGGCCCTCCAGTTACAGCTATTATTTGTCCAGTTTTTAAATCTAATAAATCTAGAGATAGTCGTGCCGTTAAACTGTTCATAGGAAGTGTGCAAGCCTCCTCATGTGAAGAATTTTTTGGCGCCAAAACAACAGCACTTTGATTAAGTATTAATTGTTCCCTATAAGCGCCATGATTTCCATTAGGAATAACCATCCCCATAACTCTATCACCGATCTTTATATCGGCTGAAACAGCCTCGCCAATTTGATCAACGATTCCCGCAACATCCATCCCTGGAACACTAGGGAATACTGGATCGTCTTTTCTAAATTTAGCAATCATTCCACTTCTTGCTACGATATCCGTAGGATTTACAGCGGATGCAAAATTTTTAATTCTTATTTCCTCATAGCCTGCATTTACCTCTTCCACATCTATAATTTCTAAGACCTCAGGCCCTCCATAACGCATAATTCCTATTGCTTTCATAGTATTCTCCTTAGGATATTTTTAATCTATTAAGATTAATGTTATATTCTTTTATAGAATAAACAATGAGAGAATTTTATTATGGAAATACTATATCCAATGTTTGGAATGATTGTTTTGTCGGGGATAATTTTAGCTCTTTTTGCTTCAACTAGAGTTCCTGGTATATTTAAAATGTGGGGCAAGCTTCAATTTGCTAAACATTCCGTTGACCTTCATCCAAAGCTTCCAAAAAGAGCTAGATATTTAACTGACAACTATAATCATATTTTCGAGCAGCCAACTCTTTTTTATGCCACTACAACATATATATTTCTCATGGGCCATACCGATACTACACATGTTTTTCTTGCTTGGTCTTATGTTTTATCACGAGTAATTCATTCAATAATTCAAATAACTGTCAATAATGTTTCTTGGAGAGCAACGATTTTTGGTATAGGAGGCTTATTATTAATACTAATGATTATAAAAGAGGCTTTATATTTCCTATAATTCTCTCATTTATGCCAATCCGAAGTAATTTTTTTTCTCTTTTTAAACTTAGGTTGCCTACCATTTAAAAAATCATCAAATACTTCTGCATTAAATTCTCTCTCACTATTTACCATACCCCAAGCTTCAACCTCAAAATCAAGTCCAGTTCTATGATCTGTTTCCCAAACCTTATTCATTGCTAACTTAGTATAGCCCCAAGCTACAGGGGCACATATTTTCAATTGTTCACACAACCTATCAACCTCACTATCAACTTCGTTCAAAGGAACAGATTTAGTTATAGCTCCAATTCTTTCAGCTTACTTTCCATCTATTTCTATACCGGTTAAGAGAAGTTCTTTGGCATTTCTCCCCGCATGACCCGTACAACCTGTCATTAAAACTTTCATTAAAATCTCCCTAATAAAAAATTATAATAGATTATCTTTAAAAATAAAATTATTTTCGATTAATCATTGCTCCATGTATTTTCTTTATTTGAGTACTTGCAGTTTTTTTAAAAAATGCAGGTATAAAATTATATTTCAATATCACTAAGAAAAAAGAAAATAATTTTAACTTTAAAAGTGCAATTAAAAAATTAGCCAGCAGTCTATAATAATTATAGATTAAAAGTTGGAGAAAATAATTATGACAAAACCTCTATGGGCATTAGCTTCCGGATGTGTTCCTGATGCTTTACCTTGGGATATTCCTCTTATAGCTCACTCAGCTGGATTTTTATCTTCTGGGATGTGGGTTGATCCTGAAACAACTTGGGATAAAAGTGCTTTAAAAAAAACTAAGAAATCACTTTCAGATACAAATATTCAATTAATAGATGTCGAGGTAGTTTGGTTAGATAAAACCAACCATATTGATGATAAACAAAAATTAATTATAGATATAGGTCTTGAACTAAAGTCAAAAAATATTTTGGTAGTCTCACGTCATGAAAATTATGAAGCATCAATATCTCAATTTCAAGAAATGTGTGAAAGAGCAGGTAAGGATATACGAATTTGTATTGAATTTGGTGAATTCACAAATATAAAATCTCTTGCAAAGGCTAAGGAATTTATTAGTTTAGTTAACCACCCTTCAGCAGGAATTTTAATTGATTTAATGCACTTAAATCGATCTGGGGACACTTTACCGGATCTTAAAGACGAACTCTATCCTTATATACAGGGATGTGATTTCTGGCAAGATTCTAGCACTATGACAGGAATGGATTATATAGAAGCGGCAGTTGATAGCCGTTGTTGTCTCGGAGATGGTGAAGCAAGAACTAATGATATCAACTTAATGTGTCAGTCTGATAAAGATGTAAGCTTAGAGATTCGATCCATTAATTTAAGACAAAGATACCCCGATCCTTTTAAAAGAGCTAAGGCTATCTTTGAAGGGTGCAATAGAGGTCTATTTCTTTAAGTTAATTTATAAAATTACCATTGTTGAATAATTCTAAGATCTAATTTCAGAAATTAGCCTAATATGCTCTGGGGTTGTAGTGCAACATCCGCCGATTACCTTACTCCCCATTGAGATCCATTCTTTTACAAAATTTAAATACTCTCTTGGATTTATTTCAACCATATGGTGATAATGAACCTCACTAATATTTTCATATTTATCTAATTTTTCATTTCTTGGAGAATGGATTGAAGAATTTGCGTAAACACCAATATCCGAAACACAAGACTTTAAAATTTCCAAGGACTTGGTAATGAGATTAGCATGAGCACAGTTAACAAGCTGACAATCAAGGTTATATTTAGATACCTCTAAAGCTGCATCGTATAATTTCTCTCCTGAGGGTATAAGAAGAGGATCAAGTCCACGAGTATTCCAACTTACCCAGGTCCTTTCAAAATATTTAGTTGCGATTTTTGCGGCAATATCTCCCTCAAAAATTGATGCCATTGTTTCGCATAAAATCACATCCACTCTATTCTTATAAATGTCTGCGAGTGTTTCATAAAAATCCTCCACTTCATTTTTACTTGGCGTAAGATCGGGTCGAAAAGAAACATTTATTGGAGGAAAACAACCTGCTATTAAAATATTACTATCACTGCTTTTGACTGCATCTTCTGCTAAACAAAGCGCAGTTTCACTCAATTTTCTATAATCTAAACCAGAGTCTTTCTCTTTTAATATTATTGGAGTTGCATAATAATTACTCGTTGTAATCACATCGCTTCCAGCTTGGATATTATCTTTATGGATATCAAAAATAAGCTCTGGCGCATCAATTAAAGCTTGAGCTGACCATATAGAATTTTTCCAATCAGGAAGGTCAAAGCCTTTTCTTTTTAATTCGCTAGCAAGTCCACAATCTAAAATATAAAAATCACTCAGCCTCTACCCTCCCAAGTTTAGCTTATATAGAATCTAGCTTAGCTAGAGAAAATATTTTAGACTAGAGATAACATTAGTCTACTTAATTCACCCGGGCATTCAAAGAAAGGGAAGTGCCCCGACTCATCTATGGTATAAGTTTTACTGGAAACATGATTTACGAAGTTTTCTAATTCTTTTAAATCTACTAACTTATCTTTACTTCCTAGGATAATTGAAACGGGCAAATCTAAGCTTTTCAATTCGCTTGAGCTTAATTGATAGTTGTTACATGCTTCTAAATCATCCAACATGATTAAAACTTCTTTTTGTGGAAATATATTTTTAATACCTATTAGCCTTTTATAAAGTCCATATTTAATAATAAAGCTCGAAGCCTCACCGTTACTTATTTTAGCTTTTTCGATTAAAAATTTAGATACTTTTATAGGATAAATACTATTAAGTAAGATTAATGATTTGGCTTGATAGCTATGATGAATCAACATATCCATCGCAATTAAACCTCCCATACTATGACCACAAAGAACTAAGTTATTAAGGTTATAGCTCTTTAGTAGCTCTATTAAAAACTTACTATAAAATTGAATATTATTACATGAGGTTCCATGTGAACTTCCATGCCCAGGTAAATCAATAACCAGAGGTGGGTTATATTCAGATTCTGGGAAATTTAATGCTCTAATAAATCTATGATCCATTCCAGCGCCAGGGATAAAAAGTATAGATTTTTTTTTAGGATCAATTAAATCAAAATTATGAAAATATATTCGAGAACTATTCATTTATAGTTATATCTTCTGTCAGAAAACTCTCGAACTCTTTTTCTCCATGTTTTGTATGAATTAGATTTTAAGTTTTCTCTCATAAGTTTTTTAACATCCTTTTCACCAATACCATAAATTGATTTTATGTTATCGAAGCTTGCGTGATCTGATAATGCTAACTCAATTATTTCGCTTATTTCAATTTCAGAAAACTTTTTCAAGATTTTTCCTTTTTATTACTGATTAAAAGAT
>JABHUT010000111.1 GCA_018658685.1 Alphaproteobacteria bacterium | reverse complement strand
AAATCTAGAAAAGCCATTCTCAACTAAAGAATTATTAAAAATTACGTAAATATCCCAAGGCATTAAAATTTCCAAAAACGTCACCAAAAAAAGAGTCAAAACTGAGAAGTAAACTACAATCTTTGCTGAATTTTTTTTAGTAAATGATCCCAGCATCAGCAAGATAATTGCTGAAAATAATAGAAAGAATTGAGGAATGATTAGTAATAAGTCATTAAGAAATAAATTCATTATTTCACTCCCGAGACATTATTATGAGTTATTTGAAGATCAAGTATAGCTACTAGATTATTTGAAGATTCGCTAATTAAATCTAAAACTGGTGAAGGAAAGATACCGAAAAAAATTATTAAAACTGCAAGAGGAAATAAAATTATTTTTTCTCTAACGGATAAATCATTTAAAAGTTCAATTGTTTCGTTTGTTATCTTACCAAAAACTACATTTTTATATAAAAACAATCCATAAACAGCTGATAAGATTACTCCTGTAGCTGCAAAAAATGCCACTATTTTAGAAATACTAAATGCAGCTATTACTGTTAAAAATTCTCCAACAAAACCACTGGTACCTGGCAAAGCAACATTAGCCATTGTAAATAACATAAAGAAAACTGCAAAGTTTGGCATTATTGAGACTAAGCCACCATAATCTTTAATTTTTCTAGTGTGTAATCTATCGTATATTATTCCTACACAAAAGAATAAGGCCGCAGATATTAGTCCATGTGATAACATTTGATATATCGAACCTTCAATACCCTGAGTGCTAAAAGTAAAAATTCCTAAAGTTACAAAACCCATATGAGCCACTGATGAATATGCTATTAATTTTTTAATATCCTCCTGAACATATGCCACAAGAGATGTGTAAATAATTGCAATAAGACTGAGAGTAAATATAAAGGGAGCAAAGTAGTGGCTTGCCTCAGGAAAAAGTGGAAGAGAAAATCTTAAAAATCCATAACCACCCATTTTTAATAAAACAGCTGCCAATATTACTGATCCTGATGTAGGTGCCTCCACATGAGCATCTGGCAGCCATGTGTGAACTGGCCACATTGGTAACTTTACAGCAAACGAACAAAAGAAAGCCAACCATAGAAAATATTGGGATGAACTTTTTGTATCAAAATTTTCAGATATGATAATTAATTCAGTACTACCAGTGCTTGTATAAAGAAAAATAATAGCTGCAAGCATTAAAACAGATCCTAAAAGTGTATAAAGAAAAAATTTAAATGCGGAATAAACTTTTCTTTCTCCACCCCAAACACCTATTATTATAAACATTGGTATCAATACACTCTCAAAAAACAAATAAAAGAGTATTATATCTAAGGAACAGAATGTTCCGATTATCAGAGTCTCTAGAACAAGAAAAGATATCATAAAGCTATGAACTCTATCTTTTACAGAATTCCAGCTAGCTAAAATACAAAATGGCATTAAGAATGTTGTAAGCATAACAAATAGTATTGATATTCCATCAACTCCCATTTGATATGTCATTAGTCCATTCGCGATCTCTATCCTTTCATAAAACTGATAAGAGGGATCTCCAGAGTCAAATCCGTATAATAATAATAGTGAAACTAAAAATGTTATAATCGAAGTCCAAAGTGCAAGCGATTTAGAATTCCTTTCTGAAATCTCTTTTTCCTGTTGTGGAGATATTAGTATAAATAAAGCGCCTAATAGAGGAAAAAAAGTTACAATTGATAAAAGATTCCAACTTTGCATAAGATTAACCTTTTAGAAAAAAATAAGAAATGAATACAGTAAGTCCAAAGAGCATCGCAAAAGCATAATGATAAATATAACCAGTCTGAAGCCTTCCTATTTGTTTTGCAAAATATAATACGCGAGACGAAACACCATCAGGCCCAAATCCATCAATAATTTTTTTATCTCCAAAATTAAATAAGAAAGCACCAAGCTTTTTGATATTAGAGACAAATAAAAATTCATACAATTCATCAAAATACCATTTATTTAATAAAAATTTATATAACGAATTAAAAGTATTAGCTAAATACTTTGGTATACTAGGGAATAATATATAAAAGAAAAAAGAAGTTACCAAACCAGTCAACATCATTAAAAGAGGCGAGTATTTTACCCACTTCGGTACATAGTGAATTGCCTCAATTACGTGATTATTTTGCGATAGGTAAATTGCATCTTCCCATAAGAATTGGTAATCATGTGACATAAAATAATCTACAAAATAAGCACCTGAAAAAATTGTAAAAAAAGCAAGTATAAATAATGGGAAAATCATTACTTTTGGACTTTCGTGAATTTTAGAAAAGATATCTTTTGAAATATTAATTTTACCATGAAAAGTTAAAAATATTAAACGCCAAGAATAAAAACTTGTTAAGAGTGCTGAAAAAACTAACAGATAAAAAGCATAAGTATGGCCTTGAGTTGTTGAGACAAATGCAGCCTCGATAATACCATCTTTTGAGTAATAACCAGACATTAGTGGAGCGCCTGTCAATCCAAGAGTTCCGATAAGCATTACTATCCATGTTGTGGGTATAAGTTTATATAAACCTCCCATTTTTCTAATATCCTGCTCATCTGAAACAGCATGTATAACTGAACCTGAACCAAGAAACAAAAGTGCTTTAAAAAATGCGTGAGTAAAAAGATGGAAAATTGCTATTTGATAGGCCCCTGAACCTAAAGCAACAAACATAAAGCCTAATTGGGAGCAAGTTGAATAAGCTACAATCCTTTTAATGTCATTTTGGACTAATGCAACTGTAGCTGCAAAAAAAGCTGTGCTTGCCCCTATAATCGTAATAAATGATAAAACTGAAGGAGATAGTTCAAATAATGGCGAACATCTTGCCACTAAGAAAATACCTGCTGTTACCATAGTTGCAGCATGAATAAGGGCTGATACTGGAGTTGGCCCTTCCATTGCATCAGGCAACCATGTATGAAGAAATAGCTGAGCTGATTTACCCATAGCTCCCATAAAAAGAAAAAAACAAGCTGCATTCAAGGTATTAAATTCATAGCCAAAAAGAATAAAGCTACTGGCAAGTAGTTGTTCTTTCATAGAAAAAATTGTATCGAAATCTAAAGATCTCGTGGAAAAAAATAAAATTGCGATTCCAATCAAGAAACCAAAATCACCAACCCTATTAACAACAAAAGCTTTCATTGCAGCAGAATTGGCACTCTCTTTTTTATACCAGAATCCTATAAGTAAGTAAGAAGCTAATCCAACACCTTCCCAACCAAAAAATAATTGTAGAAAGTTATTTGAAGTTACCAAGATAAGCATTGAAAAAGTAAAAAAGGATAAATAAGAAAAGAATCTTGTCTGATGAGGGTCATGACTCATGTATCCAATTGAGTAAATGTGAACTAACGATGATACAGATGTAACAACTACAAGCATAACCGAAGTTAGCATGTCTAACCTAAGGGACCATTCTGAAACCAAATCACCTGAGTTTATCCAATTAAACAAAGGAACAATTAGATTGTAATTCCCAGAAAGAGATAAATTTAAAAAATATATTGAAATAAAAAATGGAATTATGATCAACGAGCATGAGAAAATATGACTTACTAAAAGGTTTAACCTTTTT
>JABHUT010000110.1 GCA_018658685.1 Alphaproteobacteria bacterium | reverse complement strand
GGAATGGTTCGATATGCTGGTCCCCTTCTAAGTGATGAAGATGAAACAATGATGGGAAGCCTAATTGTTATAGAGGCAGAGAACAAAGAAGAGGCCTTAAATTGGTCTAAAAATGATCCATATAATAAGGCGGGCTTATTTCAGTCGGTAAAAATTTATAGGTTTAAACACTTAATATAATTAAAAATCAGAAGTTATACCGTTTTTCTCCCAATCATTATATCTTGTTGGTTCTGGTCCATTTCTTCCGTCGAATTCTTTCGGAGGTTTGGACTTTTGCATTTTTTCTTTTCTTTCCTTAGCCTCAGACAGCGCGCGCTTTGCAATATCATCTTTTGACTCATTGTTTTTATAAGAATTTTTCGACATAACCATATATAACCTAGGAGTACTTATAATTGAAAGTTAGTTTATGAAAAAAAATGAAAAAAAATTTAATAATAATTCTGGACTTTCTAGTAGAAAGATCGCTGTTGAGATTTTATTGGAGATTATTGAGAGCCTGGTGCCATTAGATGATGTTTTTAATAAATTCATAAAGCAGGGTTCTAGTCTTTCAAAAATGCAGCCAGAAGACCGTTCTTTTTGTAGACTTCTTGTTTCGTCCACTTTGAGAAATTTAACAGAAATAGATTATATACTTAATAAATTTCTTAAGAAATCACTGGATAAGTCGCCTCCAAAAGTACAGATGATACTTAGAATCGGTATAGTGCAAATTGTTTACTTACAAACTCCTGATCATGCAGCAACAAATACCTCTGTTGAACTAGGTGGCAGTAAATGGAAAAGCCTTATTAATGCGATAATGCGTAATGTGCTTAGAGGGCGCGATAAAATAAATGCATACCAGATTGAGAGCCCCAAGACGCCATCGTGGTTAAGTAAAAGGTGGAAAAGAGACTGGGGTGATAGTTTTATAGAAATAGAAAATGCACACAGGGTCTTAAGTCCCCCTATCGATTTATGTGTAAAAAAAGAGGCCAAGATATGGGCTGATAAGTTAAATGGTATCTGTCTTTCAGATAAAACAATTAGATTAAATAATACGAGTTTAATTTCAGAACTAGAGGGGTTTAACTCTGGCGATTGGTGGGTACAAGATTATTCATCACAAATTCCAGTAACTTTATTAAATATAGAAAAGGGCGAAGAAGTGCTGGATCTTTGTGCTGCGCCTGGAGGTAAAACAGCTCAATTAATATCCATGGGAGCTAATGTTACCTCTGTAGACGGAAATAAAAGAAGAATAGCCAGATTAGAAGAAAACTTATCTCGTTTAAAATTTAATTCAAAAATATTTCATTCAGATGTAAGGAGCTATAAACCGAAAGAGACATGGTCTAAAATAATTCTAGATGCACCTTGCTCGTCTACCGGAACCCTTAGAAGGCACCCTGATATTATGCATATAAAAAATGAGGGTGATGTTCAATCGCTTGTAAAACTTCAATCTGAATTACTTTTGTCTACTTGGAAATTCTTAGCTAATGGAGGTTCATTAATATATTGTACTTGCTCCTTAGAAAAAGAAGAGGGTGAAAATCAAATCTTTAAATTTATTAATGAAAACAAAGATGCAAAAATAGATAAGATAAAACCTGAAGAAGTTATCGAGTTAAAAGAGCTAATTACAAAGGAAGGGCTGCTAAGAATTTTTCCTAATCATTTAAAAGAAATTGGAGGCATGGACGGTTTTTTTATTGCAAGACTAAAGAAAGTATCTTGAGTGCTTGCTTCAAAATAAAAGCTCTGTTAATGAAATTATATGGCCAATCAAATTAAAATCTCTCCCTCTATCCTGTCTGCTGACTTTTCATGTTTAGGAAATGAAATTGAGGCGATTGATAATGCTGGAGCCGATTACATTCACGTTGATGTCATGGATGGTCACTATGTCCCAAATTTAACTATTGGTCCTGAGGTCATAAAAGATATTAGAAAGTCTACTAATAAAACTTTTGATGTTCATCTAATGATTGAGCCGGTCAATCCATTACTGGAAAGTTTTGCTAAAGCTGGATCTGATATAATTACATTTCACCCTGAAGCTGAGAGTAATCCCAAAAAAACCATGGGCATAATAAAGAAGCTTGGTTGTAAAACTGGAATTTCTTTAAACCCATCAACTCCAATTGAAGTTTTAGATGGTCTATTTGATGAAGTCGATCTGATCTTAGTTATGACAGTTGTTCCTGGCTTTGGTGGTCAAAGCTTTATGGAAGATCAATTACCAAAAATTGAGAATATTAGAAAAATGATTGATTTAACAGGAAGACAAATAGATTTAGAAGTTGATGGCGGTATAAACTTTGAAACTGCCTCAAAAGCAATTTCTGCTGGGGCTAATGTATTGGTTGCTGGCACTGCAACTTTTAAAGGTGGTCCCTCTCAGTATGAAAAAAATATAAAAACTCTTAGAGGAGTATAAAAAATGTCAAAAATAAAAAGGGCGTTAATTTCAGTATCAGATAAAAATGGAATTTTAGATTTTGCAAAAGATCTAATTGGCCTTGGTATTGAAATTATTTCTACAGGTGGAACATACTCGGCCCTTTATAATTCTGGCATAAAGGTTAAAGATATTTCATCTGTTACAGACTTCCCTGAAATTTTAGATGGAAGAGTAAAAACTCTACATCCAAATGTTCATGGAGGTTTACTTGGGAAAAGAAACAATGATGACCATGCGAAAGTGATGGGGGAACATGGAATACAAAATATAGACCTCCTTGTAGTAAACTTATATCCCTTTGAAGAAACAATATTAAAAAAATCAGACTATGAAACTTGTATAGAAAATATAGATATTGGAGGGCCTGCAATGATTAGGGCCGCAGCAAAAAATCACTCACATGTTGGTGTTGTTGTGGATCCAGATGATTATACTTTTATAATAAATGAGCTTAAAGATGGACAAGGTTCGCTGAAGAAAAAAACTTTAAAAGAATTAGCCCTTAAAGCATATGCTAGAACGGCCGCTTATGACTCCACAATTGCAAATTGGATGTCAGAAGAATTAGATCAACCCCTTGGAAAATTTCACTCGCTTGGAGGCGTTGAGCAACAAAACTTAAGGTATGGAGAAAATCCTCATCAAAAAGCAAAATTTTATAATGACGGTTCAAATAGAAAAGGACTAATAACATCCATCCAACTTCAAGGTAAAGAACTTAGCTATAACAATATTAATGATACAAATGCTGCTTTTGAACTTGTCTCTGAGTTTAATCCTGATGAAGATTTTGCAGCAGCTATTATTAAACATGCAAATCCATGTGGGGTCGCAACAGGTAAAACCCTTTTGGAAGCCTACTCTAAGGCCCTTAGGTGTGACTCCGTTTCTGCATTTGGCGGTATTATAGCTCTTAATAAAAAGCTAGACGGAGCAACAGCAGAAAAAATATCAGAAATATTTACAGAAGTAATAATAGCGCCTGAAATTTCAGAAGAAGCAAAGGCAGTACTTGCAAACAAAAAAAATCTTAGAGTTTTGATTACCGGGGGATTAGCAGATCCAAATTTACCTGGGGTTGTAATGAGATCTGTTTCTGGAGGCTTTCTTGCTCAAACGAAAGACAATATTATAGTTGATAAGAATAATCTAAAAGTTGTCTCTAGCCGTCAACCTTCGGAGCAAGAGATGCAGGATTTATTATTTGCCTTTAAGGTTACCAAGCATGTTAAGTCTAATGCTATTGTTTATGTAAAAGATGGAGCAACGGTTGGAATCGGGGCAGGTCAGATGAATAGACTTGATTCATCAAGAATTGCCGCACGCAAATCAGAAGATGCCGCTAAGGCTGAGGGCATTGAAAGTCCTTTAGCTATTGGATCCGTAGTTGCATCCGATGCTTTTTTTCCTTTTGCTGATGGGTTAATGGCTGCAGCAGATGCCGGGGTTACAGCTATTATCCAACCTGGTGGATCTATTAGGGATGATGAAGTAATTAAAGCTGCAGATGATGCAAATTTAGCAATGATATTTACTGGAATCAGACACTTCAATCACTAAGATTCAATTCTAAGATCCATTTTGCAGATTGACACCAATCACACTTGTTATATCAAGGTTAAAAATTTGGAAGAATATATATAACAGATAAAACACCAACAACAGATAGAACAACAGTATAAGGAAGAGCCATTAAAACCATTCTCAAATAGGACAGCCCTAGTAAAGGAGCTACCGAAGAAGTTAATAGAAATAAAAATGCCGCTTGACCGTTTGGTGTTGCTACACTTGGAAGATTTGTTCCACTATTAATAGCTATAGCCAGTAAATCAAATTGTTCTCTATCGATTGCCCCACTATCTAGGGCGGCTTTTACTTCACTAATATAGATGGTTGCAACAAAGACATTATCACTAATCATCGATAATACTCCATTTACCATAAAGAACATTGGGATCTGAACTTCCTGTTTTAAGCTTAAAACATAAGTTATTATTGGGGTAAACAAATGTTGATCATGAATTACTGCAACTACAGCAAAGAAAACAACGAGCAAGGCCGTAAATGGCAAGGCCTCCTCAAAAGCTTTTCCAAGTTCGTGTTCCTCAATTACGCCATTAAATGCTGTAAGAAGAACTATTATCATCAAGCCGATTAAACCAACCGCCGCAAGACCGAAGGCAAGTGAAAAAACTAGAATAACAGCCACTAAAGCTTGAGTAATAATTTTCATGTTTTGGGATTGTGATCTTCCTGACGATTCTTTTTTATCAAAGTCATAAAGAACTTGT
>JABHUT010000109.1 GCA_018658685.1 Alphaproteobacteria bacterium | reverse complement strand
ATAATCCTTCAAAAATTTCAGCTGCATAAAATATATCTTCCTGACCATTATTGCTAAGCAATATTAGGCCTCCCTCTTCGTCAATTGTAGAAAAAATACCCTCTTTTTTATCGCCATTTGGCAAACTTACGGCAACCTTGCTATTTAAAAGATATGCTTTGGATTTCCAATTATTAAGAATATCTTGATAATTATTCCCATTATCCCAAAGCGAAAGAAACTTTAAGATATTTTTATTCATAGACATAAGGAAATCGTCTCTTTCTATTTTTTTATTAAATTCTTGTAAAAGATTGCCTGAGGGAAAAGTAGAGTGTGTGGGTGAGCTCTTAAGATTCACACCTATACCAATTGCTATTGTATGAAGTAAATTACTTTCAGAGGAGAGGTTTTCAATTAAAATACCACCGCATTTCTTATTATTGACGATAATATCGTTAGGCCATTTAAGCATTATTTCATAATTATCGTTTGGTCGAAATTCCATTATAGTATTGTGAATAGCTAAAGCTGAAACAAACGAAAGTTGAGGTAAAATTCTTCTTTCACCCTCAATCTTTAAAACATATGTTCCCATAAAATTTCCAATTGGTGAGTCCCAAAACCTATCCTTCCTTCCTCTTCCAGAGGTTTGTTTGTCAGCAATAATCCAATAAGGTAGGCTTTCTTGACTATTAATTAATTTTTTAGCTTCATTATTGGTGCTACCAATTTCTTTGTAATGCAGGATACCGGTATAGGGATCAAGTTCAATCATTTAATTGATAGAGGATGCGGCCAAATCTGCTAACTCAGAAATTGGAAAGATGCTATATATAAAAATAAAAAAGACTATAAAAATAGTACATATTACATTTGTTATATTAAGTCCTTTAGAGGATAACATTGTTATTTTAATGTTTGATTCATCAAAATACATAATTTTTATGATCCTAATATAATAAAAAGCAGCAACAACACTTATAATTAAACCAAAAACAGCTATCTCAATTAAACCATTTTCTATAGCAGATCTAAATATCAAATATTTTCCAAAAAACCCAGCCAGCGGGGGTATACCAGCAAAGGAAAACATTAGCATAGCCATACTAAAGGATATAAAAGGATATTTTTTTGAAAGACCTGAAAAATCATCAGTATTGGAGATTGTCTCTCCTTCATTCTTCTCCAAGCTTATAATACATGCAAAAACCCCTAGGTTAGTTACAATGTAAATTAGCATGTAAATTAATAGCGCCTGAACACCCAATTGAGATAATGGTGAAATTAATCCAATAAGCGCAAATCCCATATGAGCAATAGAGCTATAAGCGAGAAGTCTTTTGATATTTGTTTGTCTAATCGCAACAAATGACCCTAAACTCATAGAGGCAATAGAGACAAATATGATAATTTGCTGCCACGACTCAAAGGCTCCTGAAAAAGGCCCATATAAAATGTTAACCAACATACACATTGCAGCCATCTTAGGTGCTGTTGCAAAAAAAGCCGTTATAGGAGTTGCTGAACCCTCGTAAACATCGGGGGTCCACATATGAAAAGGTACCGCTGAAATTTTAAATATAAGACCTGAAAGTATAAAAACAATTCCAACAACTATTCCAGAGTTAATATTCAAAATATCTATACTTCTAGATATTTCAGAAAATTCAATAGAGCCTGTAAAACCATAAATCAAAGAAGAGCCAAATAAAAATAAAGATGAGGATAGAGCGCCTAGAACAAAATACTTAATGCCTGCCTCACCTGATTCAACACTATCTCTTTTAAAAGCAGCCATTACATAAAGAGGTAGGCTTTGAAGTTCTATAGCTAAATAAAGCGTTATAAGATCATTTGCAGATATCATCAAAGACATACCTAATGAAGAAAAAAGGATTAGAATGGGATATTCAAATGCTTTTTCATCGTAACGTATAAGCCATTTCGATGATAAAATTATTACAAAAGCCGATGACATAAAAATTATACTTTTAACAAATCTAGAAAAGCCATTCTCAACTAAAGAATTATTAAAAATTACGTAAATATCCCAAGGCATTAAAATTTCCAAAAACGTCACCAAAAAAAGAGTCAAAACTGAGAAGTAAACTACAATCTTTGCTGAATTTTTTTTAGT
>JABHUT010000020.1 GCA_018658685.1 Alphaproteobacteria bacterium | reverse complement strand
TCTTAAAAGAGAACTAAGAGATCCTTACTGGGAAGAAACTGACAATAAAATATAAAAAACTTAATTAGATTATATATCCTCAGCAGTCTTAACTACTTCAGACAATGTTTGTAAGAAACGAGCTCCAACAGCACCATCAATTGCTCTATGGTCGCATGACATAGTTACAGAAATTATTTTACTAAACACAGCATTTCCTTCGTCTTCACTGACCTTAGTTTGTAAACCGCCAACAGCAAGAATTGCGCATTGAGGAGGATTAATTACAGCTGTAAAATCTTTAATCCCAAGCATTCCTAAATTAGAAATTGAAAAAGTACCGCCTTGGTAATCAGAAGGCATTAATTTATTATTATGCGCTAGATCAGATAATCTTTTCATTTCTGAAGAGATTTCTTGTACTGATATATTTCCGGCATTTTTTATAATTGGTGTAATTAAACCAGCATCTGTAGCTACCGCAACTGATATATCTGCATTTTCGAATTGAAGGATTGCATTATCAGTCCAGTTGATATTAATTTCTGGGTGTTTTTTAAGAGCTGTAGCGACGCATTTTATAATTAAATCATTCACCGAAATTTTTTCAGATCCATCTTTATTAAGAGTAGCTCTTTTATCCATTAGAGCATCAACTTCTAAATCTACATTTAAATAGAAATGTGGAGCGGTATTTTTTGAACTCACTAATCTTTCAGCGATCACTTTTCTCATTGATGTATGTTCAATGGATGTAGATGGATTATCAGATACGGGAGCGTCAGAAGTTTCTTCTCCTTTATAAGCCGCTAGTTTAGCTGGGTCTGCAACTTGCTCAACATCTTGAACTGATATACGACCTCGTCTACCGGTTGGAGTTATAGTTGATACATCAACACTTAATTCAAGTGCAACTTCCCAAGCTTTTGGAGAAATATTAATGTTCTCTGGAGGAGCTGAGGGTAGATCTGAATTCGTTGAGGCTGAATTATTATTTACTACCTCGGGTTTAGGTGCTGGAGACTCTGAGGAACTTGCACTCGCAGGTTTAAAAGAAGTATCAGGAGCTACATATGCGTTAACAAAATTATCTATTTCTTCATCGCTAACACCATCAGGAGCAAAAATACCTAATAGAGCCCCAACTGGGTATGTACCATCGGATTGAACAACTTTTTTTCTTAACTTACTATCGATTTCTGCTTCAACTTCATTTGAAATTTTATCAGTTTCGATAACAACAAGCGGATCACCTTTTGAAAAGCTCGTACCTTCCTCAACTAGCCATTCTGTAAGCTTACCTTCGTCCATCTCGATGCCCCACTTAGGCATGATAAGAGGTTCAATTTTATCACTCATATTGTAATTTCCTAACTATACTTAACTGTTTGTTCTATTACTGTTTTAATTTTTAAAGGAGAAGGCAAGAAAGCATTTTCTAATTCCTTGGCAAATGGAACTGGAGAATGTGGCCCAGTAACAGTTTTTATTGGTGCCTTTAAAGATGAAAAAACTTCACTTGCAGCTAAAGCAGCTACATCAGCTGCAAAAGAACATCGCGGAGGAGTTTCATCAACAACAATAAGTCTTCCAGTTTTTTCAACACTATCTAAAATTGCATCTTCATCTAAAGGACTTGTTGTTCTTGGATCAAGGATATCACAGCTAATTCCATCAGCAGCAAGAGAATTTGCAGCGTCTTCACAAAATGATACCATTCTTCCAGTTGCAACAAGTGTACAATCTGTACCTTCAGAGACCATTCTTGCTTTTCCAAAAGGAACTAAATAATCACCCTCTGGAACTTCACCTTGTAGACCATATAAAGCTTTATGTTCAAAGAAAATAGTTGGGTCATCATCTCTAATTGCTGTAGTTAACAATCCCTTTGCATCAGCTGCAGTAGAGGGCATTGCTACCTTAAGTCCAGGAATTGCAGTAACCATTGGATGAGGTGATTGACTGTGCTGAGATGCTGCTTGCATACCTGCACCATAAGAGGTTCTTAAAACCATTGGGCATGTTGCTTTACCACCAAACATATATCTGAATTTTGCTGCTTGATTCATTAATTGATCCATACATAGACCTATAAAATCAGCAAACATAATTTCTGCAACAGGTCTTTTACCTGCTAATGCAGCTCCCGCTGCTGTTCCAGCAATACCAGCTTCCGAAATAGGCATATCTATTACTCTTCCGGCACCAAACTTACCATACAATCCTCCGGTTACACCAAAGACGCCACCGATAGCCTCAGGGCCTCCTGGACTTCCAGTTCCACCAACAACATCTTCACCCATAACAATAACATTTTCGTCATTAGCCATTTCTTGATGAAGCGTTTCTGTAAGAGCTTCTCTATAACTCATTTTAGCCATTATTAATTCTCCTTAATATGAGACGTAAACGTCTGTTGTTACTTCTTCAGGCGATGGAACAGGTGCAGCAGCAGCTTCTTCAGCTGATTGCTCAATTAATTCGCCAACTTCATTATCAATTTTATCTAGATCTTCATCACTAAGAAGCCCTGCCTCTGTTACTTTTGAACGGAAGATTTTAATACAATCATTATTTTCTCTATCGTTCTTAACTTCATCAGGTCCTCTATAATTTTGTGGATCACCTTCAAAGTGACCATAAAATCTAGTTGTTTCAAATTCAACTGCACATGGACCCTTACCTTCTCTTGCAAGTGCAACTAATTCTTTCATTACTTCATGTACTTCAAAGAAATCAAAACCATTAGCCTTTACAGTATGAATTCCAAAACCTTCTACACGGCTTGCAATACTCTCTGAAGCAATAACATAGGATGAACCTGTGTGCTCTGAATACCGATTATTTTCATAAACATATATACTAGGTAGATTTAGGATAGCTGCGATATTCATTGATTCAAAAACAGGACCTTGGTTACATGAACCATCGCCACCAAAAGATAATGCTACGCCACCTTCTGCATCAAGTTTTGCAGCTAATGCAGCACCTGTTGCAAGAGGAGGTCCGCCACCAACAATACCGTTAGCGCCTAACATTCCAACATCCATATCTGCAACATGCATTGAACCGCCTTTACCTTTACATAAGCCATCTGCACGACCATATAATTCTTTCATCATACCTTTGACATCACAACCTTTTGCTATGCAGTGACCATGACCCCTATGGGTTGATGTAATATAATCTGTGTCTCTTAAATTTTCACAAACACCTACAGCTATAGCTTCTTGGCCACCATAAAGATGGGTAAACCCTCCTATAGTTCCTTTGGCTATTTCTTTATGAAGATGATCTTCAAAATCCCTGATGGTTTTCATTTGGCGATAGGCTTGTTCGAGTTCTTCTCTAGCTAGTTGCATTTCTAGTCCCCTTCTTTAAAATCGTATAATTGAGATTATGGATTAAAATGTTTTTTTTTCTTAATTTCAATTAAAAATTAAAAATTTTATTATAATTAAATTTAACTTAATAAAATCGTAACATACTCGGTCATTTTTTTAAATCATCAGTTTCTTTTATGACCCAACTTATCGATCGCCTCACAAGATTTCTTACATTTTCATTCTTATATGATTTAACTCCATCACCAAATTGTAAATAAGTAATAGCACTTTTTTTATAATTTTTTGTCCACCCAACAAGATTACTTCCATCATCATGATTCCAATTCTCATTCGAGTTTAGATTTCCAGCTAAGGCATTTGAGGCTGAATAAAAATTATCTTTTTTGAAGCTATAATTACTTTTTAAAATTGGATTGATGGAATCTTCAAAAACATGAGCAAGATAAAGTTCATCTTCAATTTCAAACTCTTCTAATCCTCTGGTTATAGGATGGTCTCCAACTGGCATAACCTTATAATCAACAAAGTGACGATAACCTGAGTCAGGGGATTCAACTCCTCTAACTTTTCCTGGCTTATATAAGAATTTTCCTCCAACTATTTCACTATACTCGTCCCACAATGGCCATCCCGCAAGTGAATGATGTAAAAAGACACATCCAATGCCATCGTTCAATCTATCTATAAAATTTTTTTTGAAATATTCAGAGGGATTAACAAAAAAAGACTCTTCATTTGGATTTGATTCAAAATTTAGCCCTGGCATGTCATAAAAAAGAATAGCGTTATATTTTTTTATATTATCAGCCTCAAAAAAATTTTGAGCTGCCGGATGTTCAATATGACTCCACTGGAAACCAAGTGAATCAATCATCTCAAAAAAAGGATCTCTCTCAAATGGATGTCCCCGAGTAATAACTAAAAGGTTATTTTCATCACCTTTTGTAAAAGTTTGATTTCCAAACTTTCTACCTTTTTCTAGCTCCTCATCAATATCTAATGATTTGGACATATCATAACCTTACATTGATCCTTTGAAGTTTTGAGAGATTCAAAGGTGGTTGGTAATGAGTCAAAACCTATTTGCTGACTTATCATTTGTGCTGGATTGATTCTTCCTTGTTCCATCATATCAATAGTAAATTGGAAATCATCTTTCACATAAGCAATAGCAAATTTTAGTGTTAATTCTTTAATTATTCCAAGAAAAGGCATGAATGTATCTGGTTTATCGCATACTCCTATTACAACTATTTCTGAAAATGGGGCGGCTATTTCTAAACAATTTTGAATGACAGTTGGAATTCCAGCGCATTCAAAAATTATATCTGGTGAGCCACCAGTTTCCTCTTGATATATATTGGCTAGTTCCTCAGCTGGGGTTTTTCCGTCGATAACTAAAGAAGCACCCATTTTCTCAGCCATTGCCTTTCTCTCTTCAGAAATTTCAGCAACAACAATATGTCTTGCTCCAAAAAATCTTAGCCACTGAATTGTAGCAAGCCCAATTGGACCCGCTCCAATTACTAAAGCTCGATGACCTTGTTTAAATTTAGAGATTCTAACTCCATGAAGACCAACAGCCAATGGTTCCACTAGTGTTGCAAAATCCCAGCTCACACCTTTCGGGATTTTAATACTTTCTGGTAAACCAATCCTCACATATTCAGCATATCCGCCTTGAACTTCTGGCCCCATACCAGTTGATTGCATATTTGTTGAACAAAAAAATGGATTACCATTCATGCAATGCTGACACTGTCCACAAGAAATAAAGGGAAGTGAAACAGCTGGATCGCCAATCTTTAGTGATGATTTAATATTTTTTCCTATCTCTACTATTTCTCCACTGAACTCATGACCAAAAATAGTTCCAGTCTCTGGCTCCATTGAACCTCCGTCGCTCGCATGTAGATCAGTTCCGCAAATACCACACTGCTCGACCTTTAATATCATTTCATTTTCACCACACATAGGGTCTTTAACATTTTCTATTGATAATGGTTTTCCTGGTTCCTTAAATACTGCGGCTTTCATAATTTACTCCTAATTGATAAATTTCTTTGATATTCATTTTTTAATAATTTTAAATATTTTTTTTGATTTATAAGGTTTAGACTCTGACTTCTCCAAGATCCATTACTGCTGTTTTTTTGTCCCAATTTTTTGATGCTTCCTGCATGATATCAAAGAATCCAAGACCGGCTTCTGAGAGTTGAGCTATTTCAAGAATAGGACCTTCCCTATCCTTTGTATCGAGATATGCAAACTTTCCATTATCTTGAGTTTTACCACCCTGAAGATTTATATATCCTTGAGATTCTAAAATACGAACATCATTTTCAAAATCATCAGTAAGGGTGCATAAGTGATGGAGAGGTCCTTTTTCATTATTAACATATTCATTATATATAGACGGTGTATCGCAATGTTGATTAACCAGTTCAATTTGCATATTTCCTGTGTAGGCAATAGCGACAGAAAAGTCTAAATTTGTTGTCTGATCCATATAATATACATCTTTTACATTAAGGTGCTCTAACTTAAAAAATGGTCCTATATTCATTTTTTGTGTCCAAAATTCAATTGGTTTATCAAAGTCTTCAACAACAAACGCCATCTGCATCATTGGTCCAAATTTCTTTTCCATTTAATCCTCCTATTCTATTAATAAGTATGTGGTTTGTTCTATATTAGTATTTTATAAATCAAAGTATAATCTCAGCTTCCATTAGAGTTGTTTTTTTGTCCCAATTTTTTGCAGCTTCTTCTATCATGGCAAAAAAACTCAATCCTCCCTCAGATAGTTGAGTAAGTTCAAAGATCGGTCTTTTTCTCTCAGGTGTATCTAAATAGGCAAACTGACCATTATCTTGAGTTTTACCACCTTGAAGATTTATATAGCCCTGAGATTCTAAAATACGAATGTCATTTTCAATATCTTGAGTTAGGCAACATAAGTGATGAAGTCCTCCTTTTTCATTATTTAC
>JABHUT010000108.1 GCA_018658685.1 Alphaproteobacteria bacterium | reverse complement strand
TGATCCAGTTCTTGCCCAATTAATAAGTGACTCCGATGACGTTACAAAAAATCCTTTATCAGACATCTGAGAAGAAAAATCATTTTTATCATGCTCTAATGTTAATCCCATTCAAGAGCTCCTTTTTTCCACTCATAAATAAAGCCAATAGTGAGTATCGTTAAAAAAAACATCATTGAGAAGAAACCAAAAAAACCAATGTCACCAAAAACTATTGCCCATGGAAATAAGAACGCTACTTCCAAATCAAAAATAATAAATAAAATTGCAACTAAATAAAATCTTATATCAAACCTTGATCTAGCGTCATCAAATGGTTCAAAGCCGCACTCGTAAGGTGATAATTTTTCAGGGTCGGGGTTCTTTGGCGCGATTAACAATGGTGGAATGATGAGCAACAAAGTAATGAACATACAAAGGCTCATAAAGATTATTATTGGTAAGTAATCTTGTAGTATAGACGGCATCCAACTTGCTCCTTTATCCCCCTACAAACTTGAGTGCAATATATCCTTTAAACGAGGGATTGCAAACAAATTCGAAAGAAATTATTGGTTAAAAAATATCAATATTTAATAAGAAAAATAAGAGCTTTAATTTTAAAAAAACTTAGAGATCGATTTATATTTTAAGAAAGTCTAAAACCGCACTATTAAACAGTTCTGGCTGCTCAATATTAACTGCATGGCCAGCATTAGGGATAATATTTTTTTCTGAATTTTTTATTTTACTATTCATGTAGTCTGCTGCGGATAAAAATGGTTTATCTTCTTCGCCAACAATTATTAAAGTTGGCACTAAAATATCAGGCAGAGATTTAATGATTCTATCGTCTTTTTGAGTTAACATTCCTCTCGCTGCATTCCCAATACCTTGACGATTCCTGCTTTCGTATTTTTCAGCACTTTTAATAGCATAATTATTCCAACCCTCTCTTGCTTCATCATTTTTAAAACCAGGACCAGTATCAATTATTAAAAGCGAAGAAACCCTATCGGGGTACTGTCTATAAAAAGCTAAAGACATGTATCCACCTAATGAAAAACCTCCTATTGAAGCCTTCTTAATATTTAAGTGGTCAAGAATTTCTAACATGTCCAATATAGTTTCTTCTTCACTATAATGAATCATATCATCAGGAGCATCTGTGTTACCATGTCCCTTTAAATCCCATAGAATTAAAGTATTATTTTTAGAAAGAGTCTTAATCTGATTTTTCCAGATGCCAAGGTTATCAGAAAAGCCATGCGTCAAAAAGATAGCCGGCCCATTACCATATGTTTCAAAATGGATATTAACTCCATTACGATTTATCTTTGGCATATTTATTCCAAACTTTAAGCTTTAATTTGACCCTTTATAGCACTCTTAGCTTTTGAGCCAAAAGGAGGTCTAAAAAGTCCAAACAAACCATCGAATTTTGACTGAGTATATATAGTTTTGGTGTGAGAAAAGTTTTTAAAGCCCTCAACACCATGATATGATCCTGTTCCAGATGGTCCAACACCTCCGAAAGGAGCATTATCTTGGCCGACATGAAAAACAACATCATTTATAGTAACACCACCTGATGTAGTATTCTCTAATACATTTTGCATTTCTTCTTTGTCATCACCAAAATAATAAAGGCCCAAGGGTCTATCTTTAGAGTTTATATAATCGACAGTATCTTCAATGCTCTCATAAGTTTTAACTGAAAGTATTGGACCAAAAATTTCTTCTTTCATAACCGATAAACTGTCATCTGGATCAACAATCAGTGTAGGAGGAATCTTATGGTGTGCCTGCTGACTAAAATCTTCATTCGAAGGGTTAATTTCTATAACCTCAAAGCCTTTTTCCTTTGCCTCCTCAACATACCCCTGAAGTCGATCATAGTGTCTTTGATTTATTACAGATGTATAATCAGGATTATCCTTTAATGATGGGTACATCTCCGTTACAACTTTCTTCGATTGTGAGATGAAATCTTCTTTTTTATCTTTAGGGATAAAAACATAATCGGGAGCAAGGCAAATTTGACCAGCATTCATTGTTTTTCCAGCCATGACTCTATTTACAGATACATCAAAATTAGATTTCTTTGAAATAATAACAGGTGATTTTCCTCCAAGCTCCAAGGTTACTGGAACTAGATTTTCAGAAGCAGCCCTCATTACATGTTTTGCTATTGATGTAGCACCGGTAAATAAAAGATGATCAAAAGTAAGTGACGAAAAAGCTTCTCCTAAATCCGGACCACCAGTAAAAACTGCAACCTCTTCTTCTGAAAATGCTTCTTCAAACATTTTTTTCATTAGCTCTGATGTCTT
>JABHUT010000107.1 GCA_018658685.1 Alphaproteobacteria bacterium | reverse complement strand
CCTTTTCAGCCTCTCTATCTAGCCCTCTATCAGATAGACTATAAACTGAAAAACCCCTTGTTGAAGAATATTTGGAAGCATCAACATGAATCGAAATAAACAGATCGGCACCTTTAGATTTTGCAAATTTAACTCTATCCTTTAGCTTTACAAAGTTGTCATTATCTCTTGTTAAAAAAACTCTATAACCATTATTTTCTAATTTTTTCTTTAATAATCTAGAAAAATTTAGAACTATTTCTTTTTCCGATATTAACTTTTTATAAGAGGTCCCAGGATCCTTTCCTCCATGACCTGGATCCAAAACAACTGTGAGACTTCTTTTTCTAGAGCTTTTGCTTTTTTTTATAGTTTGCTTTTCTAGTTTATTATTTTTTTTGTTTAAGGTTTTTATTTTTTTATGACTTTCGATATCTATATTTAAAGTTCGCCTACTTCCGCTTGAGGGTTTTCTTATTTTTGTTTTTATTTTTTTAACAGGTGACTTTAAGTCAAAAACTATTCTTGATACATCACCATTAAATGATCCAAATCTTACCCCTTGAATTAATCCACTCGTAGAAGGAAAAGAAAAATCCTCAGTGAACTTTACTTTTGCTAAATCAATAACTAAACGATTCGGTTTCTGCAAAGAAAACACTTCGTAAACTGGTGATTTGTCTGCATCAATAATTATTCTAACCCCCGATTGTAATGAGCTTACCCTTAATTTTGAGATATTTATATTATCGTCAGAAAGAAGGGAGGCGGGAACCCATGCCAAGAAAAAGAATAAAATGAATTTTGATATTTTTTTTAAGAAAACCATAAGTTTATATTTATTTTGATTACGTCCTTGCCAAAGTCCTCAAATGAAATGTAAAAGTAAACATGGTAAATAAATTTACCTCAATTAATTATATAAATCTAATTTAAATTTATATGATAGTTAACAAATTACTAATGGATTCGGTAGCTATGAAAAAAATTAACACAGAAACCAGTTTTCCATTCTTTATAAAAAATTAAATACTTGGAAGTATGAAAGATAAAAAAATGAAAAATATCAATATTGAAACAATAAACAATAAATTACTTCCTGCCTTTGGAGAAAAATTAAATGACGAACGAAATTCTTATAGATGCAGCCCACCAGGAAGAGGTGAGAGTTGCGGTATTAAAAAACAGTCGGCTAGAAGAGTATGATTTTGAGTTTGACTCAAGAAGACCAATAAGAGGAAATATATATTTAGCAAAAGTGACGAGAGTTGAACCTTCTCTTCAAGCAGCTTTCGTTGATTATGGAGGAAATAGAAATGGTTTCCTTCCCTTCTCTGAGATACATCCAAATTACTACCAGATACCAGTAGCAGATAAAGAAGCTTTAATTAAAGAAAGTAAAAATATATCAAAATTAGATGAATCCAATGATGAACCAGAAGAAGAATCCGATGAACAATCTCAAGTAGAGGATTTAGGAGGTGATGATTTAGAGGATATAGAAAAAATAAATAAAAAAAGAAATATCAACCTTATAAAAAAATATAAAATTCAAGAAGTTATAAAAAAACATCAAATACTTCTTATACAGGTAGTAAAAGAAGAGAGAGGTAATAAAGGAGCAGCTATAACCACCTACACCTCAATACCAGGAAGATACTGCGTATTTATGCCAAACAGTACATCGGGTGGAGGAGTAAGTAGGCGAATTAAGAACTCTCAAGAGAGAAAAAAGCTAAAAACTACTTTAGAAAAATTAAATGTTCCGAATGAAATGGGTTTAATTATCAGAACTGCTGGAGCAAAAACAACATCAACTGAAATAAAAAGAGATTATAAATATTTAACAAAGACTTGGGATAAAATTAAGGAAGACACACTATCCTCAAATGCACCGGCATTAATATATGAAGACGGTGGCGTTATACAAAGAATATTAAGAGACTTATACACAAAAGATGTTGATAATATTTATGTGGAAGGCTCTGAAGTATACAAAATTACAAAAAATTTTATGAAACTTTTAATGCCAAGTCATGCCGTGAAGGTTAAGCAATGGAAAGAGTCTTCACCTATTTTTCAAAAGAATAATATTGAAAATCAACTCAGCTCCATATACGCAGATCAAGTATATCTTCCTTCAGGAGGTTCTCTAGTTCTCAATCAAACTGAGGCTTTAGTTGCGATTGATGTTAACTCTGGAAGCTCTACAAAATATTATAATATTGAAGAAACAGCTATCAAAACAAATCTTGAAGCAGCTGCGGAAATTGCAAGGCAATTAAGATTAAGAGATATGGCGGGTTTAGTTGTAATTGATTTCATTGATATGGAAAAATTTCAAAATAGAAGATCGGTAGAAAAAAAATTAAAAGAATCTCTTAAGTCTGAT
>JABHUT010000106.1 GCA_018658685.1 Alphaproteobacteria bacterium | reverse complement strand
CATATTATTTTATTGAGGTATCAACTGGAGTTGCTGTTACTATTTTAGTTTCGTCAATGGTTTCGGATATTGTTGAAGACTCAGAGCTAACAACAAAGAAAAGGTCTGAAGGGATTTTCTTTTCTGCTCAAGGATTTTCAAGTAAGGCTGTATCAGGTGTTGGAATTTTCCTTGCCGGCCTTGTTACCACTCTTGCAGGTTTACCATCAGATGCAAAACCAGGAAGTGTTGATGATACAATTTTAGTTAATATAGCTTTATTCTTTGTCCCAATTTATATGATCTTATATTTACTATCTTTATATTTTCTTAATTTATATAAAATTGACAAAGAAACACATGAGAGAAATATTTCTACTATCAATCAAAGAGTCGAACAATAATATTAAAGGTTAGATTATGAGTGTATCAAAAAGAGAAAATATAATTCAATCAATTGCAGACAGTTATACTGAGAGGGAATTATTTAGCGGTATAGAGTGGCTTGCAGAAAAGTCTGGTAAAGTCATTTTATCAGGCAAGTCAGGCTATCAAAACTTCCAAGAAAAAACCCCTATTCCAACTAATGCTATTTATAGGATTTATTCAATGACAAAGCCCATTACCTCGGTAATGGCTTTAAAGTTAATTGAGAAAGGTAAGTTGAGATTATATGATCCAGTCTCATCTTTTATTCCTTCCTTTGGAAATTTAAAAGTAATGAATCCTGATGGATCAATGGAAGATTTAGTCCGACCTATAATAATAGAAGATCTTCTGACTCACAGAAGTGGTTTAACCTACGATTTCCTTCCTGGTTGTCATGTTGCACCGTTATATAGTGAAAAAGATATTTCAGATGATGGAAGTGTAAACCTTGAAAAGAAATGTGAATCCCTTTCACAGTTACCACTTGCATATCAACCAGGTTCTAGATTCAATTATTCTGTTTCCATCGATGTTTTGGCTAGAATTATTGAAATAATTTCTGAAAAAGATTTTGAGGTGATTCTTAGGGAAGAAATTTTTGATCCATTAGAAATGAAAGATACTAGCTTTAGCGTAGAAAAAGAAAATTTACCTCGCCTTATGTCAACATACGGAGCTTCCAACTTTAAAGAAATTATGAATATAGGCCCTCATAGCCTTAAAGAAACCGATGTTAATCAGCACAATCCGTTTACCAAAGGAGATCATTTTCGTAGAGGGGGGACTGGTTTATTTTCTACAATTTCTGATTACTTATCCTTTGGAAGAATGCTCTTAAGTGGAAAATCAAAAAGTGGTGAAATAATTCTATCAAGAAATATGGTTAATTTTATGAGAATGAATCGTATCCCTGACTCACAATTACCCATTATGTTAGGACCTCTTCCTTTTGCAGGGTATGGATGGAATTTAATTGGTAGAACGGTTGTTGATAACGGAAAAACAATGTCTTTAACAGGTAAAAATGAATTTGGTTGGGCGGGAGCGGCCTCAACTTATTTTTGGGTTGATCCAGATGAAGACCTTGTAGGAATTATGATGACGCAATATTTGGGATCTATGTGGCCTATAACAGATGATATGAGAGTAGCTATGTATCAAGCAATCGATTGATTTAAATTTTAGCTTTTATAAAAAATATTAAGGCCATTAGGTATTCAATTCCAGCATAAATAACTCTTTTTTCTTCAATACCCTCGAAATAAGGTAAAAATCCTACTGATCGCCCAATCGCTAAACCAAGCATTAATAAGCTAAAAACATTAAACCAGTTTTTTCTTGATTGAGGCTGATGAGAGGCTAGAAGAATTCCAAGCCCCATAAAAGAAAACATTCCAGCAAGCGCTCTTATTTCACTTTCACCAGCATCACTTTGAATAATAACATTAAGACTGACGATATCATTTTTAGCGAAAATGTATGGATCATATACACCAACTAGACCAAGTAAAAGCCACATTAAACCTAGGGCATAACAAAGTATATTTAATAAAGTTTTCATAAATTAATAAATAAACTAATTTTTATAAAATAAAAAGATTGATTTAATTTAATTATCTTTTTTTCTTTCAGGAGTAAGAGGAAGTGATTGTATAATCTTAGAATCTATTTCTTTGTTAATAGCTTCAATATTTACCCATCTTTCCGATGAGGATGGGTGCGAGGATGCATATGAGATTGACCCTGGGTTTTCAACTGACATTCGACGCCAGAAATTAGCTACACCTTTTCTATCAATATTAGAATTTGCCATTATATACATTCCAACATAATCCGCTTCTCTTTCAAAGTCTTGGCTATACATTTGTGCTCCCATACTTCCAAATGTTCCTCTTGTATTTATACCTGCGCTAGAAGCAGCAAGATCAACTATAGTTCCTAAAATAAAATTATTGCTCTTTTTTTCAATATGCCCTTCGATATTATGGGCTAATTCGTGCGCTATGATCATTTGAAGTTCTCTATCGTCTTCAATAAATCTAAGCATTCCTTGTGTTATGTATATATTTTTTCCATCAGCATAAGCATTTAAAGAATTATCCTGACTTAAGATAATTTTATGACTACATACTTTTAGTGGTTCAATTTCAAAGCTAAGAGCTTGGTTATCTCTTTCTATGTCTACTTTTACTTTTTTATTACTAAATTTCCCTTCTCTATTATTTTTGATTATCTCATCATCTGTCCAAGAAAAATCGTCCGAATAAATCCTTTTTACTATATCGCCTTTTAATAAACCTGATCCTCCAGCGGGAGAATCTTTAATGATAAATAATATTTCAGAATTCTCTGAAAAGTTAAGTTTTTCTGATGCAGCTTTTTTAAATTCTTTATTTATTTGGTTTAAAGAAATTATCTCTAATCCAATAGTATTTTTAACATTAGCTCCACAAAAGGCTTTAGATTTTTGAATAATTGGCCATGCTATATTATTTAATTTCTCTATTCGATTATAATAAGTTTCAAGGGCTATACCTTGCATAATAATCCTTTCTTTCTCTGTATCAGAATTTAATCCACGAGCAGTTATTGTTGTTGGAGCCTCACAAGAAGAGCTTAATAAAACAATTAAAAGAACTATAAATTTATTTTTTAACATATTATTTATCTTTTCTGTGGTGCCCGGGGGCGGATTTGAACCACCGACACGAGGATTTTCAGTCCACTGCTCTACCCCTGAGCTACCCGGGCTAATAAATAAATATCAACTTATATATGACGTAATATAACCGTCCAATACTAAGAGACAAGCCTTTAATTAGCTATATTTATTGTTCATCGTTTTGTTGGTTAGTATCAATATGATATCTTTCGCCCAGCCAACGATTTAAGTCAACTTGAGAGCATCTTTTTGAACAAAAAGGAAAGAATTCTTTTATTGAGGATTTTTTGCATGTTGGACATGATGTGGTTGGCATTAATGAAGTCCAATTATTTATGTCTATAAGTTATACGTCCTTTAGTTAAATCATAAGGCGTCATTTCTACTGTAACTTGATCACCAGCAAGAACTCTAATTCTATTTTTTCTCATTTTTCCTGCTGTATGCGCAATTATCTCGTGGTCATTTTCTAATTTAACTTTAAAAGTTGCATTAGGTAACAGTTCTAAAACAGTACCTGGGAATTCTAATAATTCTTCTTTAGCCACGTAATCTCCATTTGATAAAAAACTCTTATAGCAAACTAAACTAACTAATTAAAGGATTGAATTATTTAGATTTGAAATCATATAAAGAGTGAATAAAGTAATGTGAATAATCTTCTTGAAGTATTAATGTCCATTTCCAAGTCATTCTTTAAAATTAAATCAAGATCCTTAGCTCCCTCGTTATGAATTTTTCTTCTAAGGTTTTCAACTTCTTGAAGATTTTCTGTTGACCCATTCTTAATCTGATCATAATAACTAGAACACGCTAAATGATAGTTTTGTATTATTTTTTTTAATCCACTAATCGATTTAGTTATATTAAGAACTTGTTCTTTATCATCTATAATTTTAATTCCAAGCATTCCATCTTCAAGAGATAAATTCATTACAAAGGGGCTTAAAAAATTTTCGTTTTGGATTTTAATAAAATTATCAGAAACTAGGTCATGTATAGCGGCTTCTCTTTCATATTTAATGAAATCAGTAATTTCATTTTTTTTGTGACTAACTATATTAACCTCATGAATGTAATTATTTTTCATCAATCCTAGCCTGTATTGATTCAGCATGAGCATTTAATCCCTCACAATCAGCAATAATTTTTGCCGAAGGTCCAAGGGCTTTTATTGTATTTTGAGTAGCTTTTATGGTCGAAATTCTTTTTATAAAGTTATAAACTGAAAGTCCTGATGAATTTTTAGCGGCTCCATTTGTTGGTAAAACGTGACT
>JABHUT010000105.1 GCA_018658685.1 Alphaproteobacteria bacterium | reverse complement strand
TCTTTCTTGAAATAAATTTGAAAGATAAACAGCAATTTTTCTTGTCAAAGCAACAACGAGAACACCCGTGGTTTCTTTATCGAGTCTATGGACCAACCTTGGACTAAAACTTGAATTAAAAAAAGCAGATTTTAAATATCCATCTAAATGATTTTCTATGCCTGTTCCTCCTTGAACTGCTAGCCCAAAGGGTTTATTGAGAATTAAAATCTCTTCATTTTGAAAAATTGTTATTTTTTTTATAAAATCCAATGCTCCAGGTATCTGAGAATTATTAACTGAGCTTGAGGCTAGCTCGTCTAGAAAATTAGGTAAAGTTACTATATCTCCTTTATTTAATCTAAAGCTTGATTTAACTTTCTTACCGTTTACTTTTATTATACCCTTGCGAAGTAACTTCTCTAAATTATTATGACTGATTTTTGAAAAAAAATGACTAATCCATCGATCAAGCCTAGCTTCGGAGAAATCCGTCTCTATATTATACTCTCTCAGATCAATCATGAACTTATAAACTTTGCAAAAATAAAGCCAAGGTAAAGAGAAAAAATTGATAAAAAAACTGAAATAGATACATATAAGAATAAATTTTGGTATTCTTTCTCAAAAAACATATTAATTGAATCTAATGAAAAAGCTGAAAAAGTTGTAAAACCACCTAAAACACCAGTCATAAAAAATAATTTATAAAACTCAGAGGGATTATTTGAGGTGTAATAAAAAATACTCCCCATCAATAATGAACCGAAAATATTTACAAATAAAGTTGCTAATGGATTAGGAAGGCCAAGAATACTCCCAAAAATCAAGTTGGAAGAATAGCGGGCTACTGCACCAATAAAACCACCAAAACCTACATAAATAAAAGACACTTAAATATTTTCTCCAAATATATATAATAATATGAAAAGATATCTGTTATTATATATTAAAATTAAATCGTTGCTAATAAGATTATGAAATCAAAAATAATTAATATTATATGGCTTGAATACAAAGGAGAAATCAAGAAAAAGCCATACCAAGATTTTAATTATAGAATTTCACACTGTACTTCAGTCCAAATTGAAGAATATAAAGAAATATACCATAACGTAGGTAAGAGACATAGCTGGTTTGGAAGAAGCGGTATGAGTAACGATGATTTAGGAAAGATAATATTCAACAAAAAAGTTGAAATACACTTCATAAAAGAAAATGATAAAAATATAGGATTTTTTGAAATTGATTACTCTCGTGATTATTTAAAAGACAAAGAATTAAGAATTGTTCATTTTGGATTAATAGAAAAATATATTGGTAAAGGGTTAGGGATAAAATTGATGAATGCAGCTATTACCAGAGCTTATAATCTAAATATTAAAAAGATTATTCTTCAAACAAATTCATTAGATCACAAAAGAGCCCTTCCTTTCTATAAAGAATATGGTTTTGAGGTTTTTGCAGAAGAAACTAAGAATTTAATTTACGCGATTAACTAAATGATAAAAAAAATAATAATTTTCATTACTTTAATTTTGTCAATGAGTAGTTATTCATTAGCTCAAAAAGATACCCTTTATTTATCTGTAGCATCAAGTCTTTACAATGTAAGTAAATCATTAGTGGAGGAATGGAAAAAAACCAATAATACTGAAGTGGTGATCATTACAGGTCCTACATCTTTAATCGCTAGACAAATTTATAATGGCCAAACCTCAGATATTATTATAACCGCTAATAAAGATTGGCTATTATGGATGAATAATAAAGAACTTATAAACATTGAAGAGGCTAGCTTAATAGCAAAAAATTCATTAATTTTTTCAAGTGGAGTAAATAAGGGTTTTTATATTGATATAAAATCTGAAAACTTTAGGGAAGATTTTATAGATCAGTTGTCCTCATCTAAGTTTCCAATTCCTCACCCATCGACAGTGCCGCTTGGTATATATGCAAAAGAAGCTCTTGAGTCTATGGGGCTTTGGAGCTTGCTAGAAAAAAAATTTGTTTACACAGCCTCATCACAATCAAATTTAAAATTTATATCTAACGGAGATGCTTTAGTGGGAATAAGTTATTTATCAGATGCTATTTCTTCACCTAATATTTTAATAGTTGCAAAAATCGATGAAAAAATCTTTAGTTACAAAAAACCAACATATTGGGCAGCAAAAATTAAAAGGAATAAGGCTGATAACGATTATGACTTCATTAAATGGTTGAGGTCTATAGAGGCTCAAAGAATAATTAAAAATTATGGCTTTGAATCCATAAATTAAACTGAGGTTAAGTTGACTGATTTTGAAATAAACGCCCTTCTTTTAAGTATAAAAATTGGAATACTATCAACAATATTAATATTGGTACCTGGAATATTTATGGGTTGGGTGCTTGCTAAAAAAAATTTCTTTGGAAAAATAATCGTTGACTCCCTCATTCACCTACCACTTGTAATCCCACCTATAGGGATTGGCTATATATTGTTAATAATATTTGGAAAAAATAGTTTTTTAGGAAACTTTCTTTTTGAAAACTTTAATATAAATTTATCTTTTTCATGGATTGGTGCTGCATTAGCATGCTCCATTATGTCTTTTCCTTTAATGGTTAGACCAATTAGAGTATTGATGGAAGCGCAAGACAAAAAATTAGATGATGCTGCAAGAACATTAGGAGCATCTGAGTTAAAAATATTCTTATCAATCACGCTTCCCTTGGCGTACCCAGGTATATTGGCTGGATTAGTTTTATCCTTCGCTAGATCCATAGGAGAGTTTGGCGCAACAATTGCTTTTGTTGGAAATATTCCAGGAGAAACCCAAACACTTCCATTGGCGTTATGGACTTTAATAGAAACATCTAACAGTAATAATGAAATTATTCGATTGGGACTAATATCGGTATGCTTATCGTTGGTAGCGTTATTAATATCTACAAGTATTGAAAAAACTTTTTTAGATAAATTAAAAAATGGCAAAAAATAAATTGAGCATAATTTATAAATAAATATTATTTGGTGATTTGGTAGTTTAATAATTTATTTATCAACTATCTTAATTCTTTAAAAATGGAGAAAATCTGTGTTTAAAATTTTTCTAAAAATATTCTTATTTTTATTTATTATATTAACAGTTACCGCCTCCCCATCGATTTTATATGCAAATGAAGAAAAAGTTTTAAAAAGAGGCAATGGCGCAGAACCAGACACTTTAGACCCTCATCTTGCTACCGGAGCATGGGAAGGGAATATAATTAATGACTTATTTATTGGGCTTTATACAAAAGATATAAATGGAAAACCTATCGGAGGCTCATCAATAGAGTACTCTAAAACTGAAGATGGTTTAAAATACACCTTTATATTAAGAGAAAATCATTTTTGGTCGGATGGTATTAAGGTAACTGCAAATGACTATGTTTCTGGCTTTAGAAGGGTCTTAAACCCTAAAACAGCTTCACAATATGCATCATTGTTGTATATGATCAAAAATGCTCAGGAAATTAATAACGGAACCAAACCCATTGAAACATTGGGGGTAAGAGCTCTTGATGATTATAAATTAGAAATCGAATTAGAATATCCAGCTCCCTACCTTTTAGAGCTACTAACTCATTATACAACCTACCCCATTCCTAGTCATGTTATAGAAATACATGGAAAAGAATGGATAAAACCTAAAAATGTCCAAACAAATGGACCATACAAACTATTAAGCTGGAGAGCACATGATAATATTAGGTTAAAAAGAAATTCTTTTTTCTACGATGATGGTAATGTTTGGTTTGATGAAGTTGTATATTATCCAACTGAAGATAACGAAGCAGCCTTAAGAAGATTTAGGGCAGGAGAGCTTGATATAAACAGCGGTTATCCTGAAAATAAAACATCATGGCTGAAAAAAAATATGCCTAATAATATAAGACACGATAATATTCTCGTTGTTACATATCTAATCTTTAACTGTCAATCAGAGCCATTTACCGATAAATTAATACGTAGAGCCGTTTCTTTGTCAATTGACAGGGACATAATAGTTAATAAAATAAGAAATTTTAATGAAACCGTTGCCTGGTCTTTAGTTCCAAAAGGTATATTGAATTATGAATACTCAGGACTTATTGAGGAAAAAAATCTTACTCAAGAAGAAAGGTATATTAAAGCTATAAAGATCCTTGAATCAAAAGGTTATTCAAAAGATAATCCTTTAAAATTTACTCTTAAGTATAGAAATGGCGGTGACCAAAAAAAACATATGGTTGCAATACAATCTATGCTTAGTAAAGCTAATATAGAGGTTTCTCTTGAGGCCTCAGAACCAAAAGTCTTATACAGCTACTTACGAACAGGTGATTTTCAAGTAGGTGATGCTGGGTGGATTGCCGATTTTAATGATGCTTCCAATTTCTTATTTCTTTTTGAGTCTTCATCAGGCCCGCTCAATTATGGAAAATATATAAATCCAAATTTTGATTTACTAATGAAAAATGCTCAGAATGAAATAGATACCATTAAAAGGGCTAATATTTTAAAGAATGCAGAAGAAATATTAATGGAAGACATGCCACTTGCGCCGATATTATTTGGAATAAGTAGATCTCTTGTTAAAGAAGATATTTCAGGATGGAAAGAAAACTCATCTTCATTTCATGGTACAAGATACCTTAAAAGAGCAACTCCCTAAAAAATAATACAAAAAGTTAAAAATATCTTAGAGGATAAAAAAATGTTGGAAAAAAATAAAATAGTCAATAATTTCAATAATTTACTTACTATTATTGAACGTTTAAGGGATGATGAAGCGGGTTGCGAGTGGTGCAAGCAGCAAACATCTGAGAGTATAGCAAAATACTCTTTTGAAGAGGCTAATGAAGTTATTGAAGCAATTAAAAGTGGTGACAACTCAAGAATTTGCGAAGAGCTAGGTGATCTGTTGTTTCAGGTGATATTCCACTCTGAAATAAAAAAAGAAGAAAACGCCTTTTCAATTAATGATGTTATTGAGTCTATTAATGAAAAGATGATAAGAAGAAATCCTCATGTTTTTGACAACAAAGATAATAAAAAATTTACAATAGATGAGATTGATAAAAACTGGAAAAGAATTAAAAAGGAAGAAAAATTATAATTCCAAACTATTATTCAAGAAAGTTTGAAGAATCTAAAGGTAGAATTGTTGAGATTGAATGCTTATAAACAAGCTGCATATTATCATCTCTCTTGAGAAGATAGCAGTTCTCGCCCATTGCTATAATATTACCTTCTAGCTTTATACCGTTAACAAGAAATATAGTTAATTCCTTTGAATTTGTAATAGCAAAGCTTACAAATCGTTCTTCAATATCAATTTCTAAATCAGGGCTATCATTGGTTTTTAACATTTTTTAACTCTTTTTTTTACTTTAAAGAACAGTATAATTTCCTTTACAAAATACGGAACTAAATTTAAACAATAATCAGTGTTACTAAAGGAATTCAATTAATATGATTTGATTATTCTTTGCAAGAAAATTAGGTTCTTTTTTTATTAAAATTAATAATAATCTGGGCTCATCCTAAATAACTTTTCTACCATATGAATACACTCAGGTTTAGAGAAAATTACTATCTCATCACCCTCTTTTATATACGTTGAGCCGGTAGGCATGATAAATTTTTCTTTTCTAATTATTCCACCTATTCTTAGACCTTGAGGTAAATTCATTTCCTCAATAGATGGCCCTATAAGCTCTGACGATCCAGAAACCTGGCCCTCTATAACTTCCGCATTACCATTTATTAAAGAATAGAGTCTTTTTATATGACCTTTTCTGACATGTCTTAAAATTGAAGAAATTGTAATGGCCTTTGGATCTATAAACTCACCTATATTTAATGACTTAATTAAGGATTGATAATCAGAATTATTAAGAAGTGCCAATGATCTCTTGCAACCTTCACTTGAAGAAAATGCAGCAGAAAGGAAATTTGTTTCATCACTATCAGTCAAAGAAACTAAAGTTTCTGTATTTTCTATATCAGCCTCATGAAGTATATCTCTATCAACACCAGACCCCTTCAAAACCCTTACATTTTTTAATTTATCCGCTAAACCTAAAGCTGAGGCATCATCGCGTTCTATAACTGTAAGATTAATTTTTGTAGCTAGGAGATCAATCATGGTTGCAACTTCGCTACCAACCGAGCCTCCACCTATTAACACTACTTTCCTGGCCTCTTTTTCGGGGTGTCCAAAAATTGAAACAGCTCTTCTAGATAATTCGTTGGGACATACTAAATAAGCTATATCCCCAACAATAAGCTTATCATTTGATTTAGGAATTATAATCTCACCATCTCGCAATAGCCCAACAATAACCGTTTTTAAATCAGGAAAAAGGTTTGTTAACTCATTTATTTCAGTTTCGACAATTGGGCAATCATCGTCAATTTTAACTGCTAGAAATTTTAGCTTGTCATCAACAAAAGGGATATTCTCAATTGCACCAGGAATTTCTAGCCTTTTTAAAACATTCTTTGCAACTTCTTTTTCAGGTGAGATAATTACGCTAACAGGAAGCTTTTCACTTGTAAATAAATCCTGGTGGGAGGGATTTAGGTAAGACTTATCTCTTATTCTTGCGATTCTTTTTGGAACCTCGAAAATAGAATGTGCAATCTGACATGCCAGCATATTGATTTCATCTGATGATGTTATAGCTATCATCATATCTGCATCACGAGCCCCTGCTCTTTCCAAGATATCTGGGTGAGCACCATGTCCAACTACGCCCCTTATATCAAGTTTGCCGGTTAATTTTTTAACAAGCTCAGGCGATGAGTCAATTATTGTAACCTCATTACCTAATTGAGATAACTTCTCAGCAATTGAGGATCCACTTTTTCCTGCTCCACAAACTATTATTTGCATAATATTCCTATAAATTAATATCCGATAATATTTCTATATCTCTCGTTGGGCATAATTTTTAAATCCTTCATCTTTCTATGAAGGGCCGTTCTGTCCATACCAATAAAGTTTGCTGTTTTTGATATATTACCGTTAAATTTTTTTATCTGAGCAAGTATATATTTTTTTTCAAAATGCGCTCTTGCCTTTCTAATATCCATATCAAGATCAATAACTAAAAATTTATCCATTAACTATCCCCGTAAACTTTAAACAGTTGCTTTAATACAACTTAAAAGTATCTATGTCATCAATTAGTTTTATTTTATTAAATCAATTTTTGGAAATATGATTTCTGGATCTTTTATAGGATCACCTGGATTTAAAGCAAAATCATTTGATAAAAAATCTATCAGGCGATGATTAATATCAATACATAAAAAGTCTAAAAGTTTTGAACTTCCAGAAGGTATAACTGGTTGTAAAAGTATTCCTACCCTTCTTAGCATTTCACATGTAACCCACAAAACTGTATTCATTCTATTCTCATCAAGCTTCTTTAAATCCCATGGCTTTTGGTCTGAAAAATATTTATTTGTATTTGAAATAAGTTCAAATACCTCAGAAATATATGAGTTAATTTGAAAATTTTCCATCAAATGAGTGATATTAGACTTTTTTAAATCAACTGAATTTAATAGATCTAAATCAATCTTATTTAATTCGTTTTTTTGAGGAATAGATTGATTACAATTCTTTTTTACCATTGTTAAACATCTTTGCGATAAATTACCTAAATCATTAGATAAGTCTGCATTAACTCTATTAATAAGTAACTCATCGCTATAATTTCCATCGCTACCAAAAGGGGTCTCCCTCATTAAAAAATACCTCAATTGATCAACTCCAAAGGTTTTAACAAGAGACATTGGGTCTTCTATATTACCTAGGCTTTTTGACATTTTCTCACCCTTGTTAAGAATAAATCCATGCGCAAATATTTGCTTTGGAATTTCTAATCCCGCCGATAAAAGAAATGCGGGCCAAAAAACTGCATGGAAACGAATAATGTCCTTACCAACTAAATGAAGGTCTCCTGGCCAAAAATCATTATATAAATTTTTTGTATCAGGCCATTGAAGAGCCGAAATATAATTAGTCAAAGCATCAACCCAAACATAGATAGAGTGATCCTTATCATCAGGAACTTCAATCCCCCATTCCAATCCTTTTCTAGATATTGAAATATCCTTTAAACCAGTTTGGACAAAATTTCTAACTTCATTCATTCTGCTTTTGGGTTGAAGGAAATTATCATTTTCTTTATATAAATTTAATAGTTTATCTTCATATTCTGAAAGACGAAAAAAATAACTTTTCTCCTCAACCCACTCAACAGGGGTATTATTAGGGGATAAAAAGTTACCTAAATTATCTTTAGTCAATTCAGATTCTTGATAGAAAGCCTCATCCCTGAGTGAATACCATCCCGAATAATCATCAAGATAGATATCTCCCTTTTTTCTCATTCTAAGCCATATTTCCTTTACTGCTTTTTTATGCCTTTCTTCGGAAGTTCTAATAAAGTCATTATTTGAGCAATTTAAAGCTTGTCCCATTTTAATAAAATTTTCTGACATTTGGTCAGCCAAAGCCTGAGGGGAAATATTAAGTTTATTGGCTTTTTGTTGAACTTTTAAGCCATGCTCATCAGTTCCAGTAACAAAAAAAACATTTTTACCTTCAAGTCGCTTAAAACGAGCAATAACATCTGCGGCTATTACTTCATAAGCATGACCCATATGAGGAGGGCCATTAGTGTAAGATATTGCAGTGCTTATGAAAAAATTTTCCATTTTGACCTTCTATTTAAGATTCACTATTTTATTCAAATTTAAAATAAGGCTTATAATTGTTTGTTTTCTATTTAATTTAAATATTCTTTCTTGCTGAATTAAATCAAGCATTTGATCTCTTATATCAAGCCCCTCATTTATCACAAAAGAAGTGCTTGAGGAAACAATAGACTTTATTAAGGAATTTACTTTGAAAATAATACAATTAATAAATAAATTAAATTTATTGGTACCCTCATCTTCCTTTAAAATAAAATCAGAAAAACTATAAACAGAAGAATTTATATTCTTTTCAATAGCAATGCTTTCTATTGTTTTGTATATTTCTAAGGAATCTTTCTCAATTAAATTATTAAGATTTCCAATGCTACCTTCAGATAAATTTACTAAGCTTAATATTTCCGAATCTAATAGTTCGGGCCTTAATAATTTGAGTTCTCGAACTAAAGTATCCTTCTCAATATCTTTAAATCTTAGCTCAACACATCTTGATCGAATGGTTTCAATAACAGCATCAACTTTTTGAGCTATGATCAAGAATACACAGTAAGATGGCGGTTCTTCAAGGATCTTTAATATTGTATTTGATGTCGATATATCCATAAAATCAATAGAATCTATTATACAAACCCGCCATTTACTAATAGATGGAGTATGACTAAAAAATTCGGAACATTTTCTTGCTTGATCAATACTAATAAATCTATCTTTTTTTTCTGTATTTGGTTCAATAACCAAAAGATCAGGATGAGTATTTGACTCTATTAGTCGACATGCTTTGTTATTTTTATCAATGTCAAAACTGTCCAAGTCTATATTAGAAAGTAAAAATCTAGCAAAAGAATAGGCGAAAGTAGCCTTTCCAATACCCTCATTTCCTGAAAAAAGATAAGCTTGATGTAGTCGTTTCTTTTTATAAGAATTTAAAATAAAATTTATTTTTTCATTGTGTCCAAATAAATCATAATTGGCTCTTGGCTTTAATTTTTCTAATAACGCAACACTCATTTTATAATATAAACCTATTCATAACTTCATTTGATATAATTTCAAAAATTGAATTTGTGTCTAATTCGCCATCAATTAAAACGAAGCGATGTGGATCCTCTTTTGATATCTCAATAAAAGCATGTCTTAATTTATTATGAAAATCTATATTCATTTTTTCAAATCTATCTTCATCAGAGTTTCTTTTTTTTGTTCTTTCAATGCCAACTAAAGGGTCAATATCCAAAACAAAAGTAAGATCTGGTTTAAAATCGCCAAGTACTATGTTTTTTATTGCTTGCATTTTTTCTATACCTAAATTATGACCAATACCTTGGTATGCATAAGTCGAGTGATAAAAACGATCACATAAAACCCATTTACCATCCTCTAATGACGGTCTAATAAGTTTTTCAACATGCTCAGTTCTAGATGCCCACATTAGTAATGATTCAGTTAAAGGCGTCCATTTATTAGGGTCTCCCTTGGTAACCAAATCTCTAATAATTTCTGCAGAAGGTGTTCCACCTGGCTCTCTTGTGGATAAAACTTTAGCGCCTTTCTTTTTTAGGAAATCACTCAAAAAATCTATTTGAGTAGATTTACCAGAACCCTCACCACCTTCAAAAGTTATAAAATAATTTTTCATAATTAATTAAACAAATATCCCATTGTATCTATAGCCTTTCCTATAAAATTATTACTATCTATATCTTTATTGGATATTAAGTTTGATTCAATGATAATTTTATCATCATTTAAGATTGTAATTTTACCAATGATATCACCTTTTTTTACTGGTGCAGTAATAGGGGAATTATATAAGTAGCTAACATTTAGAAATCGTCTACCCCTTATGTCCAATAAAAGGTAAATATCTTCTGAAGCGACTAAGTCTACAGAAGATGCTTTACCGCCCCATACGTCAACATTATCAATAACTTCATTGGATTTAAATACCAAAGAACGCTTAAATGCTTTTTGCCCGTAATTTATTAATTTTCTCATCTCCGAAGTTCTTTTTTCTTTAGAAGGCAAGCCCCCTAAGATTGAAATGAGTCGAATTTCATTTGCAAATGATGATACGATCATACTAAAACCAGATTGCTCTGTTTTTCCTGTTTTTAATCCGTCAACACCAATATTATCTCTAAGTAAATTGTTTCTATTTGGTTGAAAGATACCGTTCCAAGTGAAGCTTTCCTGAGAAAAAAAATGATAATATTGAGGAAAATTTTTAATAAGTGCTTTAGTTAAAATTACAAGATCCGTGGCTGTTGTGAAGTGATCCTTATGATGTAAACCTGTTGAGTTTTTAAAGTTAGTATCCTTCATGCCTAACTCTTGACTAAAAAAATTCATTTCAATTGCAAATAAGTCTTCAGATCCTGATATTCCCTCGGCAACCGCAATACATGCATCGTTACCTGACTGAATCACGATACCTTTTATTAGGTTTTCAATTGAAATATAAGAAGATACTTCGGCAAACATAGTGGAGGAGTCAGACATTGCCCCTCCTTTCCTCCAAGCATTTTCTGAAATAACAAATTCATCAGCCATATTGATCGCACCCTTATCAAGGTAGTCGAATAAAACATAAAGTGTCATCAACTTTGACATAGAAGCAGGAAATATTCTCTTCGTAGAATTTTTTTCAAACAAAATTTGATTTGTTTTATAATCAACAAGAAGAGCATATTCTGAATCTGTATTAAAAGAGAAAGCTGGGGAAGAATAAAAAAACAATATACAAAAAAGAATTTTTAAATTTTTATTAAATAACAATCGTTAACTCCTAAGAAATCTTAATCTAATATCTCAACAACAGAATCTTTTAAGCCTTTTTCTGATAATGCTCTTTGAACTCTATATACAAAATTTTTATTTCCAAAAGGTCCTAAAAAAACTTTATAAAGCGAGGAATCATTTTTTGATTTTTCGATATTAATTTTTCCAAGGCCTTTAAGTTGTATTTTTATTTTTTCGATATTTTTTTTATCTGAAAATACACCTACATTTAATATAAAGTTTTTTGATTTATTTTTAATATCCTTATGTATTTTTTTATTTTTAATTCGCCCAAAAGAATCAAAAACATTTGCCCTTCCATAGTACTCAACAATTACCTCTATTGTTCCTTCTTTTTGAAACCCTAATAATGAAGCAGCTTTTTTTGAAACATCAATTATTCTATCTTTAGCAAAAGGTCCTCGATCATTTACACGTAAGATAATTGATTTTTTATTACTAGTATTTGTAACTTTTACTAAAGAAGGTAATTGCAAGGTTCTATGAGCTGCGGTTAATAAATTCATATTGAAAATTTCGCCATTTGCCGTTTTTTTTCCATGAAACTTTTGTCCATACCAAGATGCAATACCCTTCTCCCTATAAGAAAAGTCCTCCTCAGGAAAAAACATTTTATCTTGAATTATATATGGCTCTCCAATCTTATAAATACCTCCTGCAAAAGGGTTTTTTGAAGAAAAAGTAGAGGATTGATAAGATGAGCAACTTGTTAAAAAAAATGTTATAAAGATATAAAAAAGGCTAGAATTCTTCATAATTGATGATAACAAGATTCGTTAATTACAAATACAATGAATGTTTAAAAATGAGTTAGGTAAAAATGAAAAGAAATTTTGAATTAATCCCAACAAACGGCATAAAAATTAATACACTTATTGAAGGGGATGGGAAGCCAGTCATATTTGTTCATGGTTGGCCTGAAAGCTGGTATAGCTGGCGACACCAAATTAATCCTTTTAAAAAGGCTGGTTACAAAGTAATAATACCTGATATCAGAGGTTATGGTAGATCTGAAAAACCAAAAAATGTTAATTCTTATTCTTTAAAAGAAATTACTAATGATTTAATAGGTATTTTAGATCACTTAAAAGAAGAAGAAGCTCATATTATTGGACATGATTGGGGCGCCCCTATTAGCTGGTATACATCTCTACTTTTTCCAAAAAGAATTTTATCTGTCTCTGGTTTATCAGTCCCCTTTACTCCTTTTAATGATATTCCGCCTATAAAATTGTTAGAGCAAATTTATAAAAATACTTTTTTTTATATTCTTTATTTTCAAAAAATAGGATTTCCTGAAAAGGAGCTCGAGAAGGACATAGAGAAATCACTAAGGCTAATTTACTGCAACTCTGATGCATTTGGCATGAAAAAAATGATAGATCTTGCTTTAAAAAATAATTTAAATGAAAAAGATAAAAAATCTTTATTCTTAGAAGGTATGAATGAGCCAAAAGATTTACCTTCATGGCTCTCAAATAAAGATTTAAAGTATTTCACAAAAGAATTTGAAAAAAGCGGAATGTTTGGTCCGCTAAATAGATATAGATGTATGGATCTGGATTGGAAAGATCTGTTTAAAATGTCATTTGATAAAATAAAGAAACCATCTTGCTTCATAACAGGTTCTCTAGATCCAGTTAATTTCTTCATACCTGGTGTAAATTTATTTGATTCTGTAGGAGGAAATTATGAAGATTTAAGGGTGAAGGAGCAACTAAATGATATTGGTCACTGGACGCAGCAAGAGGCTCCCGATCAAGTAAATAAAATTTTATTAGACTTTTTAGAAAAAATATAAATACATACACTTTATAAGAATAATAATCCTGCGGAGGGGTGGCCGAGTGGTCGAAGGCACCGGTCTTGAAAACCGGCAGGCGGGCAACCGTCTCGTGGGTTCGAATCCCACCCCCTCCGCCAATGGAATAAGAGATGAATCAAATTCTTGATGATATAATAGACGATATATGCTTAACCGAAGATGACTTCAAGCTCAAACAAGAGACAATTCGAGGTGTAAATTATAAATGCTTCGATTCTAAAATTTCTAACCTTAATGATTATTTTAAATTAAGTTTAAAATATCCAGATAACGATATGTTAGTTTTTGATAACGAGAGATATACGTTTCAATCATGCTATGATCTGTCTTCGGCTTTTGCCAATGCTTTAATTGAAAGATTCAAGATAAAAAAAGGTGATAGAATTGCAATCGCATCGAGAAATTATCCTGAATGGATAAATAGCTTTATAGCCATCACGTCAATAGGAGCAATTGCAGTTCCTTTAAATAGCTGGTGGACTAAAGATGAATTAAAATATGGGATTGAGAACTGTGGAGCAAAAATTATTATAGTTGATGACAAACGCTATGACTTAATTGAGACCTTTGCTGATACTGATAATTTGAGTCTAATATCG
>JABHUT010000104.1 GCA_018658685.1 Alphaproteobacteria bacterium | reverse complement strand
TTAGTTGAACGAACTGAAAGAGGTGATGAGATGTTTGCAGTTATGGTTGAAAGATCTGGAAAACAAGCTATTCAGTTAGAGAGTCTATCTCTTATTTAGATTTAAATATTTCTTGAATAAAAATTATGTTTAAATAAATTAATAGTAATAAAATTTTATGGAGAGGGTTAATATGAGTAATGAACAATATTTAGCAGATAGAATAGCGCTACAAGACGTAATGTTAAAATATGCAGCAGGTGTTGATGAAAGGGATTTTGATTTATATGCATCTTGTTTTATGGATAACGTTGAAATTTTAGACTTTGGTGAGTCAACAATAAATGGAAGAGATAATTGGGTGACATTTGTTAAGGAAGCTCTAAATGCATACGGTCCTACTCAGCATATGTTAGGCCCACAATTTGCTACTATTGATGGAGATGAAGCACATTGTCGAACAGATGTTCAAGCTCTTCATTATCTTAAGGAACCTGAAGGTGAAATTCTTACATTGTGGGCTACCTACGAGACAGATATGAAAAGAGTAAATGGAGATTGGAAAATCTCAAGACATAGACTTGTTTCAAGAGGAATACGTCAACAATAGAGTATTTAAGGAGAAGAAATTATGAGAAAAATTATATTATTAAATATGATTGTTTTAGCTTTCATTTTTAGCAGTGGTACTTCGTTTGGAGAGGAAAATCATGCTTCAAAAGACTGGCAAATTAAAGCATATTCAACGGCTGCACCGTCATTTATTGGTAAATATGCAACTATTATAAGTGGTAACGGTAAAGTTATTAGAAAGGGTTCAAATGATTGGACTTGTCAATCAGGAAACCCAAGACCTTTTCCTAAAAATGGTTGGAAAAACGTTCATGATGCCATGCCAACATGTCATGATGCACAAGCAATGAAATGGATGATGGCTTACTCCAATGGTACGAAACCAAAATTAGATAAAGATGGTTGGATGTGGATGCTTCATGGTGATGTTGGCGAAGATTATCTTGTACCAATGGTAATGAATAAAAAGGACTCAACGCCTGGGGCGTGGATAGAATCTGGACCTCACTTAATGTTAATGCCAAAAAATCCTTCTTCACTTGACAATTATAGTACGGATTTTACAACCGGAGCACCTTATGTGATGTTTCCAGGAACCGATTATGCACATGTCATGATACCAACGGAAGGATACTACCATTATCAAGAGGAATCAGAACCTAAGAAATGATTAACATCGAAGTTGTAAGAGATACTGATCTTTCCGCAAATATTGTATGGGAAGAAATGAAACATTTTGATCGTGTTCTCAATTGGGTACCAGGTGGAGATAAAAGTACAATTAGTATCAAAGGTGAAGGCGTAGGTATGATCCGTGATATTAATCTAATTACCCAAGGCTATGTGCAACATGAACTTATAGCTTTTGATAATGAGAAACGAATGTTTTCATATAAGCTTACTGACGGAAAGCCAGTTGGTATGGAAGATTATACTGTAGTAGCGACTGTTACACCTATAGATCAGGGTAACTGCAGAATTCGATGGGCTGGGAAAATGAAATCTGATGATCGAGTTGATGAAAATGAAGTTGGTATAGCTCTTAAAACAGCCTTAAGTAATATGGTAACAGGGACTATTGCTCTAATAAAGGGTGAGGAACCTATTTTTGTAAAGCAACCCTTAGAAGACTGGCAACAAAAAAATAGTTAAATTAAAAAATTAATAGAATCAAATCATTGGTAAATTATTTGATTTGTAAAAATCTATTAGTTTATTCTGATCCCAGTCCTCATCATATGAAGATAATTCCAAAAGATCATTCGGTTGATTATCTTTAGATGGAACCGCTAAAATATTCATGTCACCTGTTCCAGGCTGAATATCATTGGAATCATTCTTATAATTATTTTTTCTATACCAAAAAGCAAAATGCCAATAACATCTCCATTCATTATCAAATAACCACTTTAGATATTTTTTAGTTCCATCGACATTATTCTTTGCTTCCATGTATAGAACGGGTCTGTGTTCTTTAAGAAAGTTTTGTCCACCCTGAATTACTTCCCATTCATAAGATTCGACATCGATTTTAATCAAATTACATTTAGGAACTTTTACTTCATCCAGCTTTATAGTTTTTATTCTTGTTCCTGCGTCAGAAATGCCAGCTTCTCCATATCTACCAATACCAGAAAAAGTAGCATCATTTAAAAACGTCCACCCGTTTTTATCAGAAATAGCTGCAGTATCAACTATCACATTGGTAATATCATTAAGTGAAAGATTTGTTTGTAGACATTGAGCCATTAAGCTTTGAGGCTCAAATGCTAATACCTTACCCTCATCGGATACTTGTTTAGATAAGGATAGTACAGTTGTCCCTATGTTAGCTCCAATATCAATAACTATATCTCCTTTGGAAACAAATTTTGACATAATAATATTCTCACCCTGCGACCATTCTCCGTACTTTTTAAGCCATTGACCAAGAACAGCGTCATTCTTTAATGAAACCATTGTCCCATGAATTGTATCTGTGACTTGAAAATTTTTAAGATTAACTTCCATCTAATGCTCCCCCCGGAAAATTAAATTTTTAAATTATTTACTAATATTTAAATGTTTAAAAAAATATTTAATTTTCTAACATAGTAACGCTATTCCACCAAGCTGGATCAGAAAAGGCCCTTAGATCTATTTCATATGTCCAAGCAGATCTATGTTGTTGTGATAAGTGATAATATGTTTCAGCTATTTTTTCTGGTAATAGCAAACCATCATGCTCCATTCCCTTCGTTTCTCTGAGTTTTTGGTACAACTCTGGACCCAAAATTTTTCCTAAAGTATCAGGAGCATCAACTGCACCATCAATCACAATATGGACCGTATGAATTCCTTTAGAAGAAAATTCTGCATTTAATGTCTGGCAAAGCATCTTTCTTGAGCCCATTGCTGATGAATGAGAATGTTGATTTGCATTTCCTCTCATAGCGGCAGTTGCTGATGTCACTAAAATAACTCCCTTGCCCCTTCCTTCCATTAAAGGGCATAAAACTTTTGCCACCCTAAAAAGACCTAAACTAGCAATCCTCCAACCCCACTCAAACTCTTTATGAGTTGTTTGATCAAGAGTTTTCATACCAGTTTGAGCCCCTAGATTATAGACAACAACCTCAATAGGTCCGATATTTTTTTCTATATCAATAATTAAATCTTCTAATGAGTTTTCTTCGATAGCATTAATTAAAGACCCTGAGGCAGAGCCTCCTTTCTTCTCAATATTATCAATTAAAGTATCCAGACCTTTTTGATCAGTTCTTCTACAAAGATAGGAATGATAACCTTCGGTGGCAAACTTATCAGCTACGTTACCGCCTATTCCGGCACCAGCTCCTATTACTAAACATACTGGTTTCAAATTAATCTCCTCTTAAAATATTAACTATCTTTAATTTATGAGCCTAATATATATTCACCACCTTTTTCTAATGCTTTTTTATATGCAGGTCTTGATTGATAGCGATCAAGAGCATCAATAAGGTTTGAATAGTCTTTAAGTGAATCAGATATTTTTGCAGCCTCCAAAACAAAAGAAAGCATTGTATCTAACCCTGAAAATTTATTTCTGAAAAAGAACTCATTATCACCCAAGCATTTTGATAGATATCCTATATGAAGGTGTATTTCTGAGAAAATTCTATCCATTAATGGAGCTGCATTTTCTCCCAAAGAACTTGAATAAAGAAGCAGTAATAGAGGTAACATTGCAGATCCTTCAGCATAATGCATTAGCTCTAAGTACTTATAATAATCTTCATCCTCTTGATTTGGCGTAAAATCGGAGGGTGCATATTGATCAACAATATATGTTGTAATAGCGGCGGACTCAATTATAACTTTTCCATTATCAACAATTACTGGTGATTTACCAAGAATATGAACTTCTTTAAGCTTTTGAGGCGCTAAATTAGTTTCTAAGTCTCTTTTATAATTAATAATCTCGTAAGGGGCTTTCAACTCCTCTAGAAGCCATAGAATTCTTTGCGATCTTGAATTATTTAAATGATGTACTTCTATCATCTTTTTTCTCCTTTTTATTATTAACTATAATTAGCTCCACTTAATTACCATTCGTCCTCTTGTCCCTCCTCCCTCAAGTCT
>JABHUT010000019.1 GCA_018658685.1 Alphaproteobacteria bacterium | reverse complement strand
GTTCCTTTAAATAGCTGGTGGACTAAAGATGAATTAAAATATGGGATTGAGAACTGTGGAGCAAAAATTATTATAGTTGATGACAAACGCTATGACTTAATTGAGACCTTTGCTGATACTGATAATTTGAGTCTAATATCGATTAGATGTAACACTAGTGATGATCTAAACTGGGATAATTTAATAAAGCCATTCTCAAAATTGAAAATGCCTAATATTGAAATTAACCCTGATGATGATGCAACAATTTTCTATACATCAGGCTCAACCGGACATCCAAAAGGAGTATGCTCAACACATAGGTCAATCATTTCTACCTTACTACAATGGATGGTCGTTTCTATTGCTAGAGGAATAAGGGATAAGATAGAAGCTGATATCACCATACAGCCTTCCTGTATGATAACAGTACCTTTGTTTCATGTTACGGGAAGTCATAGTCAGTTCATGCTGTCCTTTCTTTCAGGAAGAAAAATGGTTATGCTTTATAAATGGGACCCCCTTAAGGCACTTAAATTAATAGAATCTGAAAAAATAATTAGTCTTAGTGGTGTTCCCACAATGACACTGGAAATAATGCGCCACCCAAATAGACATGATTTTGATTTATCATCTTTAAAAGACTTATCAGGCGGAGGTGCTGCTAGACCATCTTCCCATGTAAAAAAACTTAAAACTGAATTCCCTAATGCAAAACCTGGACTTGGATATGGCTTAACTGAAACAAATGCTGCAGGGGCGGTAACTTCAGGAGATGAATATATAGAAAAACCTGGATCAACAGGCCAACCAACAAAGCCTCTTACAGAAATGATAATTTGTGATGATAATAATAAAAAATTACCAAATGGTATTTCAGGAGAAATATACATAAAAACTCCTTCAAACTTTAGATGCTATTGGAATGATAAAAACGCAACAAATGAGGCATTTTATAAAGGATGGTTCAAAACAGGAGACATAGGATTTTTAGATGAAGATAATTATCTTTTTATAGTTGATAGAGCAAAAGATATAGTAATACGCGGAGGTGAAAATATTTCCTGCTTAGAGGTTGAGGACTCCATCAATAGCCATCCTTATGTTCTTGAAGCAAGTGTTTATGGAATCCCTGATGAAAGGCTAGGAGAGATACTTTGTTGTTCCCTTACAATACAAGATAAAAAAGAAATTAAGGAGGAAGATATTAAAGATTATTTAAAAAATCATTTGGCGGGATTTAAAATTCCAACTTTTTTTGATTTTCACAAAAAACAACTGCCTAGAACAGCTTCAGGAAAAATATATAAATTACAATTAAGAAAAGAAATGGAAAAAAGGTTCTAAATTTTATTTAAGAATCTTAAATGTTGCTGAAGCTTTTGCAATTTCAATATTTGATTCATCCCATAATGTAGACTCAGAAAAACCAATACTTTTTCCTACTTTGATAACCTTACCTTCTCCAATAAACTTTCCTACTTTCGCAGCTGCCAAAAATATAGTCTTAAGTTCAAGCGTAACATGTTGTTTATCATGAACTGTATGAAGCGCATGTCCGCAAAGACCATCAAGCATAGTTGATAAAAAACCACCCATTATAAAATTTCTTCTATTAGTAAAACGTTCGTCTAATTCATAGGAATGCCTTACAAAGCCATCCCCGATCTCTAAATGAACCCTATTCAGAATAACACCACCATTAGGCATGATTATTTTTTGATCATCATTCATATTATATTAAACTTTCTAAATCCTTAGGTGTAAATATTTTAATTTTATCATAATCCTCATTTTTAACTAGAGAAACCCAATCGGGATTAGAAATTAAAGCTCTACCAATGGCAACAAAGTCGTATTCATCTTCATATAAACGTTCTAAAAGACCTAAAATATCAGTGGGCTTAGACTCTTTTCCTTTAAAAGTCTCTATAAAGTCCTCAGTTAATCCTATGCTTCCAACTGTTATAGATGGTTTTTTTGTTAATTTCTTTGTCCACCCAGCTAAATTAAGCTCTGAACCGTCAAACTCATTATTCCAAAATCTTCTTTGCGAACAATGGAAGCAATCCACACCTGAGTTGGAAAGGTTCATTAAAAATTTACCTAATTCTTCTGGTGTTTTTGCCATCTTATGAGAAAAATCCTGTTGTTTCCATTGAGAAAATCTAAAAATAATAGGAAAGTCATCGCCAACCTCCTCACGAGATCTTCTTACTATTTCTGTAGAAAACTTTGTTCGCTCTTCAATAGAAATACCACCCCAATCATCACTACGGATATTAGTACCTTCCCAAAAAAACTGATCTAATAAATAGCCATGTGCTCCATGAATCTCAGCACCATCAAACCCTAACTCTCTTGCAGAATAAATAGCTTTTACAAAGGCATCGATCGAAATTTCAATTTCATCTAAAGTCATCGGCTCTGAAACCTTTTTATCTACTAAAGCTAAGCCTGAAGGGCCCCAAGAAGGAAAATCAGAATTCCAAGTTGTATCTGCTCTTCTTAAAGTTCCTTGATGCCAAATTTGGGGAAATATTAATCCACCTACTTCGTGAACATTCTCCACAACATTTTTCCAGCCAGCTAAAGGTTTTTCTCCATGAAAAGATGGAATATTCGTATCATCAGATGAATTTGGTGTACCAACAGTTGTACCTTCAGTTATGATTAATCCAACACCATTTTCAGCTCTTCTTTTATAATATAATGCCACATCTTCACCAGGAATACTGTTTGGTGATTTAGATCTAGTCATTGGAGCCATCACTACTCTATTAGGAATTTCTAATTTATTAATTAATAAAGGGCTAAATAATTTTTTAATATATTTATTCATTGTAACTCATAATTTTTTTTGGATTAGAACAACTTATACAAATATATATATAATTGTAAATTTTATGAAATAATTTTTAAAAAACACCTTGAAGATAATTAATTAATAATTATCTTTAAAATATGGAGATTAAAATGGAACGCGATGCAAAATTCAAAATAGGTGAAATTGTTAAACATAAATTTCTTTCATTTCGAGGTGTGATTTTTGATGTTGATCCAACATTCAATAACACAGATGAGTGGTGGCTTTCAATACCAGAGGAAATGCGTCCTAAAAAAGATCAACCTTTCTATCATCTTTTGGCTGAAAATGATGTAACTGAGTATGTTGCATATGTATCAGAACAAAATCTATTAGATGACATTAATAAAGATCCAGTTCGCCACCCCCAAGTAGACGAGATGTTCAGTGAATTTAAAAATGGCTCTTATCAAATATCAGAAGCTAAAATGCATTAACTATTTTGCAAAAAGACAATAGACCTTTTTATATCCGATTGCTTGTAGAGAGATTTTATTCTTTTTGGACTAAAAAATTTATCATACCTCAACTTCAAAGTGCTGGAAAAGGTTTGGATATTAATAAACCTTGGAATATTGATATCTACGGTAGTAAGATTTCGTTAGGAAATAATGTTCATATAAGAACATCAAAAAATACAATTACCCAATTGTGCGCTTGGAATCGAAATGATTGTGATGGTGAAATATATATTGGAAATAATGTCTTAATTTCTCCAGGAGTAAAGATACTTTCATCAAAAAAAATTGTTATCGAATCAAATGTAATGATAGCTAGCAATGTTTATATTTCTGACTCAGACTGGCACGAAGTTTATGATAGAATTTCAACGCCAGGACTAAGTAGCGAGGTCTATATTTCTGAAAATGCTTGGTTAGGTGAAGGTTCAAAAATTGCCAAAGGAGTAAAAATTGGAAAAAATTCAATTATAGGAATGGGATCAATAGTAGTATCAGATGTTCCAGATAATTCAATTTTTGGAGGTAACCCTGCAAAAAAAATTGGAGAAATTGATACTAATAAGCCAATGCGGACAAGAGAAGATTTATTTTTAAACAAGGATTATAAAAATTTAATGAAATTTCTTATAAAAGAAGACCTAAAAGATAATAGTATCCTTAAATGGCTTAGAACAATCTTTTATAGAAAAAAAGGAGATTGATTTCTTATTTTACTCCCCAATCTTTTAAGATTTCCTCATTATGCTCTCCATTACTTGGAGATGGTCCTTGAATTTTAGATGGAGTTTTTGAAAATCTAGGGGCCACATTAGGCTGAACAACACCATTCTTTTCAATAAATGTTTGTCTTTCTTTATTATGGGGATGGCTAGGTGCCTCAGACATTGATAAAACTGGAGCAAAACAAATATCAGTTCCCTCCATAATATCAGACCATTCATTTCGAGTTTTTGATTTAAATTTTTTAATAAGTTCGCCCTTTAACTCATCCCACAAACCTTTGTTCATTTGATCTAAAAAAGCCTCATTGTTTATTTCAAGCTTGTCCAATAAAAGTGAATAAAATTGAGGTTCAATAGAGCCTATAGAAATGTATTTTTTATCCTTAGTTTCGTAAACGTCATAAAAGTGAGCACCAGAATCTAAAAGGTTATCTCCCCGCTTTTCTTTCCATATACCTGAACTAGAAAATCCATAAAACATAGTCATTAAAGAGGCCGAACCATCAGTCATTGCACAATCAACAATTTGACCCTCGCCTGAGTTTTTAGCTTCATAAAGCGCAGCTATCATACCCATCGCCAGATATAGAGCACCGCCTCCAAAATCACCTACTAAATTTAATGGTGGAACTGGTTTCTCATTCTTCCTTCCTATTGAGTGTAAAGCACCAGTCAAGGCAATATAATTAATATCATGCCCTGAGGCTTGAGAAAGTGATCCATATTGGCCCCATCCCGTCATTCTCCCATAAACCAATGCTTTATTTCTCTTAAAACACTCATCCGGACTTAAGCCTAATCTCTCCATAACACCAGGCCTAAAACCCTCTTGAAGAATGTCAGCCCTTTCAATTAAATCAAGACAAGTTTCAATATCATCAGGATCTTTAAGGTTTAGCATAATAGATCTCTTGCCCCTTCCCTCTATAACATGTTTTGATACCTTTTTTTCATCTCTATCGATTCTTAGAACATCAGCGCCCATATCCGATAGTAACATTCCACAGAATGGACCTGGTCCTATTCCTGCAAATTCAATAACTTTAACGCCTGATAATGGTCCATTTTTCATATTAACAACTTCCAATAAAATTAATTATCCTTATTAAACTGTATATTAATATTTAAGTCACCGATTTTTTTTCTAAGAGTATTTCTATTTAAACCAAGTATTTCTGAAGCCTTAAGTTGGTTTCCTTTTGTAATAATCATAACATTTTGGATAATTGACTTCTCAACTTCTGAAACAATATCTGAGTGAATATTTTTATTATTATCTTTCAATAATTTATTCAAATTATTAGAAAAATAAGAATCGATGATACTTGATAAATCTTCTTTATCAACATTATCATTATCTAATTTAGTTTGTCTTAATTCGAAATTAATAATCTCTTCTGACAAAATATCTTCAGAATATAAAGCACAGACTCTAAGCAAGAAATTTTCTAACTCTCTAACATTACCTGGCCATGAATAATTCATTAAACAATTAATAGCAGTATTATTTATTTTCTTTATTGGTAGGCCGGATTTATCAGCGTTACTCAAGAAATGCTCTGCTAGCTCTGGAATATCTTCAATTCTATCTCTAAGAGGTGGTGAGTATATTGGAACAACATTTAGTCTATAAAAAAGATCCTCCCTAAATAAACCTAGTTTTATTAAAGATTTTAAATCTTTGTTTGTTGCCGCAACTATTCTTACATCTGTTTTAATTTTTTCTTTACCGCCAACGCTTGTAAATTCACCCTCTTGAAGAACCCTTAATAATCTAGTCTGTGCATCAATAGGCATATCACCAATCTCATCAAGAAATAATGTGCCCTTTTCTGCCTGCTTAAATTTTCCATCGCTCTTTTGATAAGCGCCTGTAAAAGATCCCTTCTCATGACCAAATAATTCACTTTCAATTAGTTCACTTGGGATAGCGGCCATATTAACCGCAACAAATGGATGGTCTGACCTTTTTCCAAAGATATGAAGTGCTTTTGATACTAATTCTTTCCCGGTTCCACTCTCCCCGTAAATCATTACTGTTAAGTCGTTTTGAGACAGTCGACCTATAACCCTATACATCTCTTGCATTGCTTTAGAGCTTCCAATAATTAGATCTTTACTTTTTTTTCTAATTAAAGATTTTGTATTAATTTTAGGTTTAATTAGCAAAGCTTTGTTAACTAAATTATTTAAATCATTTAAATCAAAAGGCTTTGGCAAGTACTCAAACGCCCCTTTCTCAACGGAGGAAATAGCGGTCTGGAGATTATTTCTTGCACTTACGATAATTATTGGTAGATCGGGCCTTAGTTCTTTTATTTGAGGGATAAGATCAAATGATTCACCATCAGGAAACATAACGTCGGTAATTAAGACATCCCCACCCCCTTTTTCTATTAAACTCCATAAAGACTTGAGGGTTTTAGCTGAGCGAACCTCATAACCTTCACTAGAGAGAAAGTCATTTGTCACAAGTTCAATTGAGTCATCATCCTCAGCTAATAAAATTATTTTCTTACTCATGCTGAAACCTCGTTAGCAAGATTTATTAAAAAAGTTGTTCCGTCAGGGCTTGAGTCGAAACTAATAAGACCATCATGATCATCAATTATTTTCTTTACCATCGCCAAGCCGAGGCCTCCTTTTGAAGATTTTTTTGAAGATACATATGGTTCAAAAATATTATTCTTATAAACCTCTCTTATTCCAGAACCATTATCACTAACTCTTATTTCTATGGGGAGATTTATTCTTTCACCTGAAGATTTTTCCTTAATAATTGGCCCATGCTTATATGAAGTAAACAAGCTGATAACCCCCGCAATAGGTTTATTTTTTTTATTTTTTTCTTTTATTGCATCGCATGAGTTTGTCATTAGATTTAAAAAAAGTTGGATGAGCTGGTCTCTGTTTCCTAAAATATTAGGAATGGATGGATCAAAGTATTCTTTAATTTCAAAATTAAGATCTTGTGAGTTTTTTAAAACATCAGATGTATGCCTTAAAACTGTATGAATATTCAAAGGCTGCAAATCAAATGAGTTAGGGGTATCAAAAATTTCAATATTCTCAATAAGCCTTTTTATTCTATCAACCTCATTACATATCAATACTGTTAATTTATTATTTAGTTGAGGGTATTGCCTCTCTATCAATTGAGCAGCACCTCTTATTCCTGCCAAAGGATTTTTAACTTCATGAGCAAGCATTGATGCAAAATAAGATAATGTATCGCCACTATTATTAGAGCTTCTTGTTGCAAGAAAATTTCTTTCAAAACTATTATCAATAAAAATTATCATTACGTTATCATCAGGTAATGAGGTAACTTGAACATCTATATCTTTTTTTATTCCTATTCTTGGATTACTTAAATCTAGGCCATACTCATTAAAGCCTATCCCCTCTTTTTTACATTTACTAATTAAGTCCAACAAAGGGGATGAAAAAGGTAGATAGTTTTCAATTTTATTTCCTGCAATCATTTTAGAACTTGATCTAAGAAAGTTCTCACCAGCAATATTAATAATGGAAATTTTATTTTCCAGGTCTATAATAATGACTGGAAAAGTCATTGAATTCATTATTTGATCAATTGTATCTTTATTTTGTTTCATTTTATGACTATTTTTTGTGCAATTATATTATATGCCTATTAATTAGGCAATATATCTTTTAAAATAGTGTTACTAGGAACAAATATGACGCATTGTTTAGTATTGGCCGCCGGTAGAGGCGAGAGAGTAAGATCAGTGAAATACCCTGAATCGAAGCAATATCAAAAGGTAAATAATATATCACCTCTCAACTATCTTCTTATGTCTTTAGATAAAATTGATGAGATAAAAACTATAACTGTTGTTATAGCAAAGGGTGATGCTCCTAAATTTAGAGAAAATAGCAAAAATATAAAAAAACTTCGAAAAAGTGTTATTGGAGGAAAAACGAGACAAGAATCATCATTTAAAGGCTTGAAAAATATCGATAAAGAGTTTGGCAAGAAAAAGAACCAAAAAGTAATAATACATGATGCAGCAAGACCTTTTGTTTCTAAAAAGCTAATTAAGTTATGTATCAAGAATCTAGATAATTACCAGGCTGTATGTCCTGTTATAAAAAGTGATGACACATTAAAAAAATTAGCAAAAAAAAACCAACTTATAAGTGAGGATAGAGATAAAATCGTTTCTGTTCAAACCCCTCAAGGGTTTCAACTTAAGGAAATTATCTCTCTTCATAAAGAATCAAAAGAAAAGTTTACAGATGATATCTCTTTGGCATTAGAAAAAAAAATAAAGGTAAAATTAATTTCGGGCTCTAAAGCAAATTTCAAAATTACAAATACAGACGATATTCAAATGTTTGGTCAAATTATATCAGGAAAAAAAAATAATCTCGTTGGAATTGGATTTGATATTCATGAGTTTACTAAAGGTAATCAGATTACGCTTGGAGGCTTAAAATTTAAATCAAAATATGGATTACTTGCTAACTCTGATGGCGATGTTCTGCTCCATGCTATAACTGACTCAATTTTTGGAGCCTTTAACTCCGGGGACCTAGGATTGCATTTCCCACCAGAGAGTAAATTATTTAAGAACAAGAATTCTATTTATTTTTTAAAAAAGAGTTTAGATATAATGAAAAAAAGAAATGGATCTATTATAAATTTAGATTTAAACTTAATATGTGATTACCCAAAAATTAAACCTTTAAGGGGAAAAATTTTAAAGAAAATATCATCCCTATTGAATATTGATATCGATAAAGTATGCCTGAAGGCAACTTCAACTGAAGACCAAGGTTTCATTAACAGTAAAAATGGTATTGCCGCTCAGGCAATAGTATCAATAGAGGTTCTGGAATATGAAAAGTAATATCATCTCCCTAATAGTGACATTTGGAGGGCTTGGGAATATAAAGTATTTTCCAGGAACGATAGGCTCTTTAGCAGGACTTTTTTTGGGAATATTTATTATTTATTCTTTCAACCATAGTATATTTCTTGCTTGTTTTTTTATGCTTACCTTAATAGGCATATTTGCAACAGATGAGTACCTAAAATCGTCGAAAAACAATGACCCACAAGAAGTGGTTATTGATGAAGTTTTAGGACAATGGATTGCTATAGCATTTATTCCATTTACAATATCATCATTATTATTAGCTTTTGTGATATTTAGAATTCTTGATATTAGCAAACCTTTTCCTATAAATAAGATAGATAGAATTAAAGGTTATATTGGTGTTATAGGAGATGATATTTTAGCTGGAGTAGTAACCGCTATTATCATAATTTCTTTAAACGCATACGGGTTAATTTAATGACACTTAGAGATATAAAAAGATTATCTAAAGAAATTATTCTTAAGGCAAATGAATGCAATATAGTTATATCTACAGCAGAGAGTTGTACTGGCGGATTAATTGGTTCCGCATTAACATCTATTTCAGGGTCATCAGCAGTCTATGACCGGGGTTATATAACTTATTCAAATGAATCAAAATCTGATTTATTAAATATCGACATTAAACTAATAGAAAAATATGGCGCAGTTTCGAAAGAAATAG
>JABHUT010000002.1 GCA_018658685.1 Alphaproteobacteria bacterium | reverse complement strand
GTCGTCGTGATTTTGTTCAATTTCAATAGAAGAGCCTTCTGGAATCTTTCTTACAATATCATAAAGGATATGAGCCGAAACTGTTGTTGATCCTGCTTTAGAAACATTGGCTTCAACTTTTTCAATTATTTCTAAATCTAAATCTGTTGCTATCAGAGATATTCCTTTTTCGTCAGCTTCGATCTTAACATTTGACAAAATTGGGATTGTATTTCTTCTTTCAACAACACTTTGAACATGATTAAGGGCTTTAAGAAGAACACCCCTATCAATTGATATTTTCATGAATATCACTCCTATCAACCTGAAAATTCTTTAAATCAATAAACTTTGTAATTAACAGGCACAAAATAAACGAATCAATGAGTTATTATAGCAGAAATTTGATAAAAATCACTTGGTGAATTAACTTTCAAGTGACCTAGTTAGCAAATCAACTTCTTCTTGAATTGCTGAGTCACTATCTCTAAGACCTTCTATTCTTTTTACAGCATGAATAACGGTAGTATGGTCTCTTCCTCCAAACTTCCTCCCTATCTCAGGCAGAGACCTTGTAGTAAGAATTTTAGACAAATACATTGCTACTTGTCTTGGGCGGGCAATTTGCCGTGATCGTCTTGCTGATAAAAGATCAGATAATCTTAAATTATAATAATCTGCAACCTTTCTTTGAATATCATCTATAGTTATTCTTCTTTGAGAGGCGCGGATTAAATCCTTCAGAACTTCCTGAGCCATATCAATTGTAAGAGGACGACCCACAAAAGATGAGTATGCAATAACTCTATTTAAAGCTCCCTCAAGAACCCTAATATTTGAATCAATTTTTTGCGCTAAAAACTCCAACATATTATCATTAATAATAAGATCAGGATTTTCTTCTAAATGAGCCTCTGCCTTAGATTGAAGAATTCCAAGGCGCAGCTCATAATCTGATGGATGAATATCTGTTACCAATCCCCAACCCAATCTTGATCTAATTCTCTCTTCAATGCCATCAAGATCAACAGGCGATCTATCAGCTGATATAATAACCTGGTGATTGTGATCTATTAAAGTATTAAATGTATGAAAAAATTCTTCTTGAGTAGAATCTTTACCAGCAATAAACTGAATGTCATCAACCATCAAAACATCAACTGATCGAAACTGTTGCTTGAAAGACATTGTATCTTTAAACCTTAAAGCCCTAATAAACTGATACATAAATTTTTCAGCAGAAAGATACAAAACTTTTCTCTCTGGCCAATTTTTTTTAATCTCCAATGCTATTGCGTGCATTAGATGCGTTTTTCCTAAACCAACACCCCCGTATAAAAAAAGAGGGTTGAAGGAAACCTTATCAGCTTCTGCGATACGCTTTGCAGCAGCATATGCAAGTTCATTTGAAGCACCCACCACAAAGTTATCAAAAGATAAATTGGGATCCAGAGGAGCACCTAACATAGTATTATGATCACCTATTTCATCGATCTGAATTTTAGTTGGAGCAGACGAGGTATTAGATTGATGAGATTTCTCTCCAGAATCATTATCTGATTTCTTAAACTCTTTGAGATCAATTATAATATTCTTAACTGGAGTAGAATTATTTTTTAATATTGATAATATTCTATCCCCATAATGTGTATGGATCCAATCCTTCATAAATTTCGTAGGAACATAAAGAATTAAATCATCTTGGATAAATTCTCCAAATTCAATATGTCTAAACCAGCTTCTAAATGTTGCCTCACCTAACTCAGCACGAAGAACTGAGAGGGCGTGATCCCATTTTTGCTTTATATCGACATTTTTAGAATTTTTTTCGTCCACTAAGGTCACCTTATATAAATTTTATTGCTGCATCTTAATTAAATAAGATGCCTTGGATGGACTATCAAAAAATTTAACAGGCTCCAGTTTTAAGATAATTTTTGTAAAAACAAAAAATATTTAAAAATTACGTTAGAGGTGAATCAAATATGATGCAATACAATAAATTGCAATTTTGGAAAATAAATTAAATTTTTTACTTGTAAAAAAGAAATATTGTTTTTTAAGAAATATTTTTTACTTTTTTAGCAAGGCGAGATACTTTTCTTGAGGCTGTGTTTTTATGAAAAATGCCTTTTTGAGCAACTCTCATTATTTTCGGTTGAGCTTCTTTTAAGGCTGATTTTGCTTCATCTGCATTACCAGATGCAATTGCTGCTTCAACTTTTTTGATATAGGTCCTCATGTTTGTTACATGCGACTTATTTCTTGCAGTTCTTGTTGCAATTTTTCTAACCATCTTTTTTGATGATGATAGATTTGCCATTTATTTAACCTCATAAAAATTTAATAGAAAAAGCGTTATATTTGCATAGTCCTACTACGTCAAGCTTTACTATTTTTAACTTCGTCTTATTTATCTTTAAATTCAGCTTTTCTTTTATCAATAAATGCTGACATACCCTCTTTCTTGTCCTCTGTAGCAAACATTGAGTGAAATAATCGTCTCTCAAACCTTATGCCTTCAGATAGAGTTGTCTCATATGAACGATTAACCATTTCCTTAGTCATCATTGTTGCTACCATTGATTTTTCAGCCACTGACAAAGCAACTTTTTTCACATCATCAAGAAAGCTTTCAGAAGGAAATACTTGGCTAACGAGCCCACTTCTTTCTGCCTCATTCGCATCCATCATCCTGCCAGTCAAGCACATATCCATTGATTTTGATTTACCAATAAATCGAGTTAATCTCTGGCTTCCACCAGCACCAGGGCTTACTCCTAAATTAATCTCTGGCTGACCAAATTTAGCAGTATCTGAGGCTAAAATGAAATCGCACATCATTGCTAGCTCACAACCCCCGCCTAATGCATACCCAGAAACAGCAGCAATAATTGGCTTCCTACAGCTAGCAACTCTTTCCCAATTTCTTGTTATAAAGTCTTCTTTATATACATCCATATAAGATTTTGGTTGCATTTGCTTAATATCCGCGCCCGCAGCAAAAGCTTTTTCTGAGCCAGTTAAGATCATACATCTTAGTGAGTCATCTTTTTCGTAATTATCTACGGCCTGTAATAATTCGTCCATTAAGGCATCGTTAAGGGCATTAAGGGCATCTGGTCGATTAAGCGAAACAGTAATAATACCTTCGTCTTTTTCAATAATTATATTCTTATCTGACATATTTACTCCTAAAAATTCTTTATCTTGGACATCACCATATAGTCTATTTAATCATAAAAATTCAATTAAATAATTAAAAACTATATCTTTATTTTTGACATTTAGGACAATAAAAAGTTGATCGCCCGGATTGAACTATTCTGACTATTTTTTGATCACAATCTTTTGAAACGCACAATTCACCTTCCCGACCATATACACTAAAAGTATTTTGAAAATATCCCATTTTTCCTTCGGTATTTGAGAAATCTTTTAAGGATGAGCCCCCAAGTAATATAGATTCTTTTATAACTTCATTTATCTCATTCTTTAGAATAATGAGAGAGTTTTTGGCTGAACCATTTGAATAAACTAGTTGTTTAATTTTTTTTTTTGGGTTTATTTTTGATCTAAAAAGAGCTTCGCATACATAAATATTTCCAAGCCCTGATATAATAGTTTGGTCAAGAAGAGCATTTTTTACCGGTCTTTCTTTTTTATAAAAAGATTTTGCTAATATAGCCTCATTAAAATTATTACTCATAGGTTCTGGTCCGAGACATGCGATTGACCTATGATCTTTTGGATCTTTGTCTGTTATAAAGATATAACCAAACCTTCTAGGATCATTATAAACAACTTTAAAGTCTTCAAATTGAAAAATAATATGGTCGTGCTTCTTAGCTTTATAACTTTTTGACTCTTCCTGACTTAAAATTCTGTAATTACCAGACATACCTAAATGGGATATGAGTGAGATATTTTCTGACAAATTAAATAATATGTATTTTGATCTTCTGCCTATTGATACTATTTTTTTTCCTGATGCTAAGGATACTAAATTTTTAGGAATTGGAAATCTTAACGAAAAACCAGATAAATTAATCCCTTTAATGGTTTTATTTACTAAGATATCTTCTAAGCCTTTTTTTACAGTTTCTACCTCGGGTAATTCTGGCATTTCAATCTTAACTCCTAAGTGGTAATAATAGTGACTTGAGGCTATGTTCGCTCACTAAGGTATATATTGTAATGACAGAAAGTAATTTTGGATACGAAAAAATAAATGATAAAGAGCACTCTTCTAGAGTTAGAGATGTTTTCAATAAAGTAGCTAATAAGTATGATTTTATGAATGATGTAATGTCTCTTGGCATGCAACGTTTATGGAAAAAAACTTTTATCAATAATATAAAAAGTCATACTTCAGAAGATCTTAATGTTGTTGATTTAGCTGGGGGTACAGGCGATATAGGCTTTAGATTTCTAAAAAAATTTCCTAAAAATAATTTTGTTAATATTGTTGATATAAATCAAGAAATGCTTAAGGAAGGAGAAAAAATTTCATCAACTATTAATCTATCTGAAAAATGTAATTTTATCTGTTCCCAAGGCGAGTCTATTTCTTTAGCTGATAGTTATGCTGATATTCTAACTATATCATTTGGTATAAGGAATGTTAGTAACAGAGAAAAATGCCTTGAGGAATGCTTTCGTATTCTTAAGCCAGGTGGGATATTTATGTGTATGGAATTTTCTCTTCCTAACGATATATTATTAAGAAATCTATATGATGCATGGTCATATGGGTTAATACCAAAATTTGGAAAACTTATAGTTGGAGAAGAGGAGCCTTACAAGTACTTGGTTGATAGTATTAGAACTTTTCCAAGCCCCGAGGAATTTAATGATATGATAATGGATGCAGGCTTTAAAAAAACTACAATCAAGCAATTAAGTGGAAATATTGTTTGCATCTATCGAGCGGAGAAAATCTAACTTGCTTGGTATCTTTAAAATATTTCGCCTCACAAGAGGAGTTTTGGTCTTATCTAGAGAAAAAGATTTAATACCTAAAAATTTAATTAAATCTATGCCTTTGCCAATGAGACTTCTTCTTAATTTTATACCAAAAAATAAAAATGATGGACTTTCTGAATCACTTCAAAGTCTTGGGCCGACGTGGATTAAAATGGGACAATTTTTATCAACACGCCCAGATATAATAGGTAAT
>JABHUT010000001.1 GCA_018658685.1 Alphaproteobacteria bacterium | reverse complement strand
TTCATTAAGAATATCGCAAACAACTTTATTATCCATTTCTCTCATTTTAATCTCCTAACTTTGATTTATTGAGTTTATAGCAAATAAAATAATACCTGTGTGCAAATGCAATTTATTTGCACAAAAAAAATTAAATTATTAAAAGCTTTTTATAAATTTAGATTATTGTATCATTATATTTAGGTTTAATTTTAAGGAGATTTACATGCGTAGCTTATTTTTAACAGTTTTTTTGGGGCTCTTAATTTCATTTAATTTTAGTGTTTACTCTAAAACAATTGATGCTGAAAGCAGATTTGAAATAATAGATGTGATGAATAAGTATGCTATTGGGATTGACTCCAAGGATTACGCTCTTTTTAGATCAATTTTCTCTGATGATGTGGAGGTAAGTATTGTTTATACTTCGAATTTTGGTAGCGGTAATACTGTAAATATAAAAGGAGCAGATAATTGGGTTAACTATGTTGATGAACAAATAAGCATATATAGAAATACACAGCATATGTTAGGAAACCCAATGATTTCTTACGATGGCAAGGTGGCAATCGTTAGAACTGACTTAACAGCAATTCATTATTATGCTGATAAACCTGATGTTTCTACAACTTTTTGGGGGTACTATGAAACGCATATGGTCAATGAAGGTGAATGGAAAGTTATAAAGCATACATTGACAGGAATAGGCGCTAACTAATTAAAAGATTTCCTTAATATTTGAAAACATTTGAGGAGATTTATCAAAATTAATAAATTTTGATTCATCTTCCCATAAAAGTCTTGCAGCATCTCTAGATTTTTTTTCATTATTTATATTCTTAAAAATATCCCAAGAGTCCCAATAAAGCTCTGCTATCCCATCAAAATCATGAGGTAAAGATCCTTCAGGAACCCTTGTCCTTCTCAAGGAATCTAAATAATCAAAATTTTGACAATGTATTTGATCGTACTTAAGAATTTTCAAATCCCTTGAAACACTCTTAACTAGCGGGGCATGTTTATTTATCCAATAATCTTGGAATTGACTTCTTGATAAATGATCTAATCGAGTTAAACAAAAGGAGAGTTTAATCATTTTATTCTCATAAATATAAATATATTAGTCATTAAGCTTATAAATCTTCGATTGATTCAACAAATGCTTTTACAATATTATTTGTTCTTTCCTCTCCAAAAACATCATTCTCCATTCTAACTGGAGCAAAACCCAATGAAACTCTATTTTCTTTATCCGCAATAGATAATGATCCTCCCCAACCAGTCCAATAACATGTTTTATCATTTTTAAAATAGCCCATCCATGTACCATTTTTAACTGGTAGTGCAAAACCAATCCCCCATCTAACAAGATTGTCTAAAACTAAATCATTACCAATAATTTGTTCAGCAAAAATATTTTCTAGAGTTTTTTCAGATAAAAATTTAACACCATTAACTTCACCATGATTAGCGATCAAGGCCATACATTCAGAAATCGATTTACCATTGCCATGCCCCCCTGCTGCTGGTATCTCGGATATTCTCCAATCTTCCTCAAGAGCACATGAAGGTTTAAGAATGCCGTTAGCCATAGTTTTATAAGCTGGAGATTCTTTATCCATTTCATCAAATAAATCTTCGGTACTTGGATCACCTGGCATATAAATATTTGCAACCCTATTAAAATCCATAGGATCTAGTCCAATATGAAAATCACTATTTAAAGGCTTTGCAATTTCATCTTGAAAAAACTGACCAATAGTTTTGCCTGATATTCTTTTGACAATTTCACCTATTAAATAGCCTACACTTATAGAATGGTATCCAACTTCTTTACCTGCTTCCCAAAAAGGTTTCTGTTTAGCCAAAAGCATACATAATTTATCCCAATTATAATAATCCCTGTAATCAATTTTAGAATCCCAGCCAGAGAGCCCTGATGAATGACTCATGATATGACTTACCAAAATATTTTCTTTTCCATTTTCTGAAAACTCAGGCCAATAATCTTTAACCGGAGCATGAAAATCTAGTAAACCTTTTTCGTAAAGAATATAAGCACATAATGAAGCCATATTTTTAGTACTAGACCAAACATTTACAATGGTATCTTCTAACCAGGGTTCTTTTTTTTCTTCGTCTTTAAACCCATCCCATAAATTTAAAATAACTTTTCCATTATAGGTAACGCCTAGCGATGAACCAACATCAAGACCTTCATTAAAATTTTGTTCATAAGCATCTTTTAGTTTATAAAATTTTTTATCTGAAAACCCATTAGCAGTCATTGAAAACCTCTTAAAAAATAATTTAAATAACAATAAAATAAAAACATATTAAAAAGCTTTGTAAAGGTAATTTTAAGAAAGCTTTGTGATTTTCAAGCAAACTCATTTAAGTTAAGAAAAATTAGTTACTAGCAATAAAAGGAGAGTAAAGTGGCATCTTTAAATTTCAATTCAGGTAAAAATTTTATCATTCCAACCGAAAATGATATGACCTATCGAGGTCTTGGAGGTGACGATGTTTATATCATCTCAAAAGCAATTCCAAGTAACGCAAAAATACAAATTATTGACACCGAAGGCTCAAATATAATCGAATTGGTCGACGGTATAACAATCACTACCTCACTTTTTACTAAAAATGCCACAAGACTTACTCTTTCAAACGGTTCGGAGATTACCATTAATGGGGCTGATAAATTTACTTATGAAACTAGTGGAAATTCCACTACTGGTGATGTTGGGTCACAATGGACTTATTCAGACTTTGTAAAAGGAATGGGGGTAACAGATGGCCCTCCTGCCTCAGGATCTAAAAATGGTTCTTCTAACTTTGTTATTAGTGATGCATTCGAGGTACCTGAAACTGAAGATACTGGTAATGGGGCGGAAGAATACACAATAATAAATATTGATGTTTCCTCTGACAGTATTATTACAGCTACAAGCCAAGCAGAAGATTTCCGATACGAAGTAGGAACAGACGGTATTTCTAAAGAAGGTGCCTATGATGTAACGATCGAAGGATTTGATAAAGCGAATGATAAATTAACCCTTATAATAATTGGAGGAACATCAAATCTAACAACTAAAGAATTTGATTCTATAGAAAATGTAGATGTTATTTCAAATGGTATTTCAGGAACGGAAATTTACTTTGCTCCAGATTCAAGCAAAGATAGCGGTACGCTGAAAATACCAAATGTAGAAGAGTTTATCGAGGATTTATGGGTAGCGACATCATATACGGTTGAGATTATTGCTGATATAAATTTAGTATAAATATTACCTCTTAATAAAGAATGAGAAAATAATATGAATAAAGAAAACTCAAACTTAATCCCTTTTTCTCAATTACCAAAAGGTATATGGAGAAAAATTGTTCTTTTCGGGCTATCGATTTTTTTTATAAATGCTGGCATAACCCACTTTACAAATTTACCTTTTTATTTATCCATAATGCCTCCAACCCTTCCACTGCATAAAGAAGCTGTTTATATCAGTGGTTTTTTTGAGGTTATTGGAGGTATTGGTTTACTAATACCTCGGTTTCGAAAAATAGCAGGATGGGGTTTATTTGCTCTTTTAATCGCTGTTTATCCAGCTAATATATATATGGCAATAACACCAGAAGCATTTCCCGACATACCTATTTATGCTCTTTATATTCGCCTAGCTTTTCAATTTGTATTTTTTTATTGGGCTTATTCTTTAACACGGCCTAATTTTAATCCAGGATATTAAAGCGCTATTTTATATTCCCATCGGTACATCTTTATCGATAATTATTGAAGATATTAGCCACTTTCTATCTTCCTTTATGAGTGTGAAAAAAGCGTTAGCCCTAAGATATTTTTCTTCAAATTTATTAAGTCTTGAAAAATTTAATTGAACTATAGCAGTATTATTTAATTCCGCTATTGTATCCATAGAATTAACAAAAGAATATTCCCAACCAGTTTTTTTAAGACCTTCATAGTCAATAAAAGTTGAAATCTTCTTATGGATATCTTTCTTACCATTATTTAAAACCATAATTGGTAATTGAAAACTCTCATCTAGTTCCTTTTTAGAATTAAAGTCTAAAACATATTTTTTAATTGCTTCATTCGGAGTTTCTTTACGATATGTATTGGATTGTGTATTCCAATTCTCAGAAGTGATTATATAAATCACCAATACCACAGTTGATACTAGTACTATTGATTGTGCCAACCAACCAAATCTCAATGCTATTTCAATCATTTTAAATCCTTTATGAATGTTAATAAATTTTTATAGTTGATTTGGGTGCATAATGTATATTTAAAAACTAAATATTCAGAAAAGTTAAATTTTATTATCAGAATATTTAAAATAGCGCCCAAAGTTTAATATCTCTGGGCGCTATCTTGAATTAAGCTTTAAAATTTATAGTTCAACTTCAAACCAAAATTTCTTCCCGGTAAAGGAACTTCATTCTTAACAAAAGAAGAGTGATTCCTAGCAACCTCGTCAAGAAGGTTTTTACCAAATAATGATAAGCTTATTTTACTTTGATTGCTTAGAACAAAAGATTTTCTTAGAGAAAAATCAAGCATTTCAAAACCCTGAGTCATTGTTTCACCTTCGCCAATATCATTTTGCTCTTCAATATCTTTAAAAGTAAGTCGTGCATCAAGATTATCTTCAGAATAAGAAATAGTTAAAATATTTCTTTCAGGTACAATTCTTGGAATATTAGCTCCATTCTTAAACTCACCTGTGACTGAATCTCTACCCAAGGATAAAGTAAGATTTCCTCTATCAAAGTTAAATATTTGACTAACCTCAAACTCATAACCTTCGAGCTCAGCATCTTTTTGAAGATAATTTGCTAAAATAAGTCCTCCATGATCTTCATGTTCATGCTCATCATGTTCTTCTTCGGTTTCATCTTGTAAATAAATAAAATTATCTATTTGATTAGAAAAAACATTACCTTTGAAAGAAAAATTATTATTTTGATAATAAATATTCAAATCAATATTATTCGAAGTCTCTGACTCAATGTTTGTATTGCCTACTTCAAATCTACCGGTAGCGAGATGGGCTCCATTCATAAATAATTCAACTGCTGATGGCGCTCTTTCAACTCTTGCAAGACCAAGGCTTAGAGTAAAATTATCATTAAGTTCTCTTGAGAGATTAACTGCAAAACTTGTTTGACTAAAATCTCTATTATAGAACTCAATCTCTTCCTCATGCTCATCTTCTTCATGCTCATCCTCATCGTGATGTTCGTCTTCATCGTGATGTTCATCCTCATCGTGATGTTCATCTTCATGATGAGCTAAAGAACCTTTTCGAGAAATATCTTCATATCTAATCCCTACATCAAGATCAAATAAACCAAATTCTTTGCATAAATAATAACCTAAAGAAAATTCCTCATTATCTGTTGGCCTCATAAATGCTTCGGCGCCAATTATTGAAATTTCTTCTTCAGCATAGTTAAATGATAATTTCTGCTCGGCAAAATCGTTACTTAAATCAAAAATAAAGCCAAGCTCTTTAGCTTTATTTTCAAAATTTGTAGGACCTTCTTCGTGCCCGTGCTCATCATGCTCATCCTCGTCATGATGCATTTCTTCATCACCATGTTCTTCTTCAGCATGCTGCTCAGTATGAAGATATTCAGAAGATCTAATAAAATAATTTATAGTTTTAAGCCAAGAATTATTAACTATATATGAACCCTCAATATCAAAAACATCAGACTCTGTAGTTGAGAAAATTCTTTCACCTTCGTGCTCATCTTCTTCATGGTGGGCTTCTTCTTCATGCTCGTCTTCTTCATGATGTTCGTCTTCATCGTGATGAGCTTCTTCTTCGTGTCCACCGTGGCCTTCATGACCTTCACCATGAAAAGGTACGCCAAAAAGACTTTCTGAGTTTTTGTAAGAAAAACCAAAATAACCCCAATCACCAGTTTTAGATATTCCGAATCTTTTCGAAGTCGACTCAAAGTCAGAGTTTGGTAAATAACCTAGATTCTCATCATGTTCATCTTCATCGTGATGAGCTTCTTCTTCGTGATGTTCATCTTCATCGTGATGTTCATCCTCAGAGTGCAAAATAGCACCATTAGGAATATCAAAATTGTCAAACTGAGAGTCTTTAATGGCAAAGCTTAAATTAAACCCACCAATATTATTCTGAAATGAAAGACTTCCAGCCTCACCATCATTAACGCTTTGCGTTTCAAGACCAATGTTTAAATTCATTTTTTCAAAATCTTTTCTAGCAATTGTATTGTCAATTATATTAACAATCCCGCCAACTGATCCACTTGAATAGAGCAAAGATGATGGTCCTCTTACTATTTCAATTTGTTGAATATCATTTAAATCAACCTCATCAATATGGTCATCACCAACTGAAGAAACATTTCTTAGAAGCTTTCCATTATTCATTTTTTTTACTCTGTTTCCAGACAAACCTCGAATTATTGGATGTCCAACTGCAGAACCAAAGTCAGATGACTGAATACCTAAAAGATTGTCCAAGGACTCACCTAAGCTAAGCGTTGCGCCTAGAGCAATATCATTGCCATTTATAACATGTATAGGGTCATCAAGATCGGATAAATTAGTATCTATATATGAGGAGGTAACTATAATCTCATTCGCATTATTAGTTATCTCGTCAACTTCATTAGAATATAAAACTTTACTGTGTATTGTTAAAGCACCCACAAGTAAAAATGCTGTAATTAAATTTCTCAATTTAATCTCCTTATTAAAATTTAAAAAAATAAAAATTTAAATTTTAGGTGGAGCTCTTGAAGAGTAGTTTTTATAAAATAAAAAGGAAAAATTCTCTAAATTTTCAATTTCTGAAAAGTTAGGAAATAAAAAAATTTCTCTTTCAGTCTTGGGTAAAGTTGCATCTGAAATCTCATTTAAACAAAAATGACATTCTAAATTAGAATGATCATCCTCAGATGCTTCATGAAATAAAGGGTCTAATGCAAAAGTAGATACAAAAAATAAGCCTACTAAAACAAGCAAATAATTTTTTGTAAACAAATATGGAATTTTATTCATGACAATCGCAATCAATATGAACACAAAGTCTATAATTACTATAGTGTGCAGCTGTGATTAAAGTAGATCCTATGATTGTAAATAATACTTCTCCTGATAACCCAAAAAATGGAACAGGGATAAACAACGCAAAAATTAGATTTGATAGACCAATCAATCCTGTTAAGAAAATAAGAAAATTCTTGTGATTTTTTAATCCCATTGATAAAGCAAATATACTTACAGGGGCTACTAAAAACAGAAGAAGGTAATGAACCAACTCGCCATTGATGGATAAAGATAAAAAACTTGAAAATAAAATTAAAAGTGAAGGAAATAAAAGGCAATGCAATATACAAGCTATCGAAATACCAATAGAAAGCTTATCATAAAATTTTTGATCTTTTGCTAGCTGTATAAACATTTAATCCCTTATACCCTTATAATACAAAAAACTGGTAGTCCCTAGGGGAATCGAACCCCTCTTTCCAGGTTGAAAACCTGGCGTCCTAACCGATAGACGAAGGGACCACAGTTTCATAACTGTATATATGTCTAATTAAAGAATATCAAGTCATCCTGTAAACAGATCTCGGATATGAAATTGAACGGCCTTATTACCTTGCCAATCATTCTTTTTTATAACTCCAGCAACATGAAATAATCCACCAGAATGATTCATAATAAGATCCCCAACAAGGGTTCCTTTTGAGCCAAATGCTATTGCATCAATACTACCGTAATTTGCATTAGAGAGCTTAACCCTTAAATGACCAGCACCAACTTCAGACCAATAGTCAATTTTTGCATTTTTTATAATAAACTGTGGCTCAGGATTTCCTTGACCATAAGGGGAGGCAATTTTAATTAAATCATACAAGTCTCTGTTTATTATAGATGAATCTAAAATATCGTCGTATAAGTTTATTTTTTTCAAAGCATCTTCTTTGGCCTCATCAAATATTTTTTTATCGCAAAATTCTTTAAATTCATCAAACCTAGAAGAATCAAGACTAAAGCCCCCCGCCATTTTGTGTCCCCCTCCAGAATTAAGTATTCCTTTATTAACCGCATCAATTATCAACTCACCTACATCAATTCCTGAAACTGAGCGTGCTGAACCTGTTGAAATACCTTCATTAGTACTTACAACAAAAGATGGTCTATAGTATTTTTCTTTTATTCTACTAGCAACTATTCCTAGAACACCTAAATGCCAACCTTCACCATTAACAACAATAGAATTTGGTATTAAATTTAATTTTTTAGAAATTAGCTCTTCCTCAATGATGTTTGTTGCTTCGAACAAAACAGTTTGTTCAATATTTTGTCTTTGTTGATTTAAATTGTTTAATCTCTCAGAAATTGCCATT
>JABHUT010000103.1 GCA_018658685.1 Alphaproteobacteria bacterium | reverse complement strand
TTGCTTAAAAGAAAATATGTCCAAAAGAATGCTAAATAAATAATTTTAAAAGATTGGCACCCTATTTGCATATATTAATATATTAATTATCCATTTAAAGGTTAATTTTAATTTGAGAATCAGTTGCATCTAGCAAGTCAAATGATTAAGAGTAATGTTATTATATTTTGATTCTAAGGAATGAAAAATGAAAGATAAAGGCAGGGCTTCTCCTAATATCAACGCATCTGACGGAAGCGCTCCATACATTGAATCGTTATATGAATCTTACCTTGATAATCCTCAATCAGTACCCGAAGATTGGAGGATTTATTTTGAAACACTTCCATCTGAACCAAGTGATACAAAAGAAATCTCACACAAAGAGATTATTCAACGTTTTAAATCACAAAGAAGGAGAAGACCTCATTCTTCTATATCTCCAGAGAATGACAAGCAAATTAGGGTAATTCAATTAATACAAGCATATAGAAATCGCGGCCATCAAAGAGCAAATCTGGATCCACTAGGTTTAAAAGAAATAAAACCTTGTGAAGATTTGGATCTTGAGTTTCATGGGCTAGATGAAAACGATTTAAATAAAAAATTTAAAACTGATACTTTAAAAATTAACGGAAACACTGCAACACTCTCTGAAATAGTAGACTCATTAAAAAAAATTTACTGCGGAACATTGGGTATTGAATATAATTATATAACAAATACCCAAGAAAGGCTTTGGTTCCAAGATCGACTAGAGCCAAATATGGGAAAAGTTTATTTTGATAAAGAAGAAAAAATTCATCTTCTTAAAAGATTAAACTCAACTGAAGGTTTAGCAAAATTTTTATCTACTCGATACCCTGGTATGAAAAGGTTTGGAAGTGAAGGCGCTGAGTCTCTCATCCCTCTTGTCGATAGTTTAATTCAAAATTGTAGTATTTTTGGAGCAGAGCAAATATGTCTAGGTATGGCTCACAGAGGTAGATTAAATTTACTTGTAAATGTTTTAGGAAAGTCACCAAAAGAACTTTTTATGGAATTTGAGGAAGATTATGAACTGGAAGGTGCCAGTACAGGTGATGTTAAATATCATTTGGGTTTTTCTTCAAATATTCTAACTCCCAATGGAGAGGTTCATGTTTCATTAAATAACAATCCTTCGCATTTAGAAATTGTAAATCCTGTCATAGAAGGTTCGGTCAGAGCTCGTCAGGAAAGATTGAAAGATGAACAAAAAGATTTAGTTATACCAATATTAATTCATGGTGATGCTTCTTTTTCTGGTCAAGGAGTTGTAATGGAAACATTGCAAATGTCTCAAACAAGGGGTTACGGCGTCGGAGGAAGTATTCATATTATTGTTAATAATCAGATAGGATTCACAACTTCAAATGAGATGGATGCAAGGTCTACACCCTATTCAACCGATGTAGCTAAAATGATTGAATGCCCTATTCTACATGTAAACGGAGATGATCCAGAAATGGTAGTTTTTGCTGCAAAGTTAGCTTGTGAATATAGATACACATTCAAAAAAGATATTATAATAGATATGTTTTGTTTTAGACGTCGCGGACATAATGAAGCAGATGAACCATCTGCAACACAACCTTTAATGTATAAAGAAATAAATACACACAAATCAGTAAGGGATCAGTATCAACAAAAACTTGTAGAACAAAATATAATTTCTAACGATGAGTGTGAAGAACTTCAAAAAAATTATAGAAATTCATTAGAAAAAGGAGAATCAGTTACCGATAATCTTGCAAAAGGAAATGAAGGTAAGTGGTTTGATTGGACTCCCTATCTTAATAGAAAGTGGAATGAGCCGGTAAATACAAAATTCAGTAAAGAAAAGTTTAAAGAATTGGGTGATATTATTTCTTCCCCCCCAATTGATTTTGAATTACAGAAACAAGTTTCAAAAATTATTGAAGATAGAAAAAAAATGAATTCTGGAGATATTCCAATAAACTGGGGTTTTGCTGAGAATATGGCTTTTGCAACACTTCTAAGCGAAGGATACCCTATTCGTTTTACAGGGCAAGATTCAAGAAGGGGTACGTTTTCTCATCGACACTCAACACTTCACGACCAAAAAAATGGTTCTGAATATATTCCTTTAGTTAAAATAGCCAATCAAAACAATACAAAGATTGACCTTTATGACTCCCTTCTTTCAGAAGAAGCTGTGTTAGGCTTTGAATATGGTTATTCAACTACTTGGCCAACTGGATTAGTTATCTGGGAAGCCCAATTTGGAGATTTTGCTAATGGGGCTCAAGTTGTAATAGATCAATTTATAGTTTCAGCAGAACATAAATGGGAGAGATTATCTGGTTTAGTAATGCTTCTTCCCCATGGGTATGAAGGTCAGGGTCCTGAGCACAGCAGCGCGAGGTTAGAACGATACCTTCAATTATGCGCACATGATAATATACAAGTTTGTATTCCAACCACTCCATCACAAATTTATCATCTATTAAGACTTCAAACCGTTAGAAAAATGAGAAGACCCTTAATAATACTCTCCCCAAAAAGTTTGTTACGACACCCTATGGCAATATCAAGTCTAAAAGATCTTACAGATGGAGAATTTAAGACTATTATTGAAGATGATGGTGTTAAACAAGAAAAGGTAGAAAAAATTATACTTTGTTCAGGAAAGGTCTTTTTTGATCTTGATAAAAGAAGAAAGGAGCTCAAAATAGAAAATGTTGGGATATTAAGGATAGAACAATTATATTCATTTCCATATGACGATTTAGAAAAATCATTATTAAAGTATTCAAATACTAAAGATTTTATTTGGTGCCAAGAAGAACCAGCTAATCAAGGCGCATGGTTTAGTCATCGACACAGAATTCAAAGAGTATTAGATCGTTTTTCTTCGAATCAAATTAGATTGGTTAGTAGACCTTCTGCATCTGCACCTGCAGTAGGTTTAAATAAATTGCACAAAATACAACAAGAAGCTCTAATTGAAGAAGCCTTAAAATCCTAGAGGAAAGAGAATGGTTACAGAAATTAAATCCCCGACATATCCAGAGTCAGTAGCTGACGGAACTATTGCAAATTGGGTTAAAAAAGAAGGTCAAGAAGTTAAGCAAGATGAACTTATTGCAGAAATCGAAACTGATAAAATTGTTTTAGAAGTTTTATCCCCTATCAATGGTAAAATTCAAAAAATTATAAAAGATGAAGGTGAAATAGTTAATAGTGGAGAATTAATTGCTCAAATAGAGGAATCTTCAATATTACAAAATAAAAAATCCGATCAAAATATCGAAGTAGAAAACTTAAAAGAAGTCGATATTTCCCAAAGTTATGGACCTGCCGTTCGAAGAATGCTTGAAGAATTTAACCTTGATCCCAAGAATATCAGCGGAACAGGGAAGGATGGAAGGATTTCAAAAGCAGACATAAAAAACTATTTAGAAAATTCAAAGAAAATATCTGAAAACAATACTGAGAAAAATATAGAAAAAATTGATAATTTTAGCGGTCGAGATGAAGAAAGAGTACCGATGTCGAGAATGAGATCGACAATAGCTAAAAGGCTTCTATCAGTAACCCAAGAAACAGCAATGTTAACAACATTTAATGAAGTTGATATGAAACCAATTAAGGATTTAAGGGAAAAATACGGTACTGAATTTCTTTCTGAGCATGGGTTAAAATTGGGTTTTATGGGATTTTTTGTTGCAGCATCAATTAATGCTCTTAAAAAATTCCCTGTTGCAAATGCCTCTATTGATGGTGACGATGTTATCTACCATGGCTATCAAGATATTAGTGTTGCTGTATCAACCGATCGAGGTTTAGTTGTTCCAGTTATCAGAGACGCTGATATATTGACTCTTCCTGATATTGAAAAATCAATTCTTGAATATTCTGAAAAGGCTAAGGAAGGTAAGTTAACAATTGAAGATATGCAGGGTGGAACTTTTACAATATCGAATGGGGGTGTATTTGGTTCATTGCTATCAACACCAATTCTAAATGCGCCTCAAACAGCTATACTGGGTATGCATACAATTCAAGATAGAGCTGTTGTAATAGATGGAAAAATAGAGGTAAGACCAATGATGTATTTAGCGCTTAGTTATGATCATCGTTTATTAGATGGCAAAGATGCTGTTGGCTTTCTTATATGTATTAAAGAG
>JABHUT010000102.1 GCA_018658685.1 Alphaproteobacteria bacterium | reverse complement strand
TATAACAATGACAATGCATTGGAGCCAATCAAACCAGTAAAATGTCTAGTAAGATCTTCAAATAGATGTATGGCTCAAATAGCCAAACTTGTCGGAAGATCTAAACAAAAATCTTTTCTTCAAGAAGTTGGTTTACTGGATGAATATTTTCTTGAGGTTTTTGAAACAGGGTCACCAATATTACCTGATAAGTGGTCTAATAATTCTATGATTACTATTTCTTTTGGTCAGGGGTTAGGAGTTATCCCTTTGTCTTTTGCATCTGGAATAGCATCAATTGTTAATGGCGGATATAAAATCAAACCAACGCTTTATCCTGTAAGTGAACCTGATCAGAGAGGTAAATCTATAATAAGAGAAGAGGTTAGTGAAAAAATTAGATATGCAATGAGACAGGTTGTAAAAAATGGGTCTGGTAAAAAAGCTGATATTCCTGGATATGCTGTAATTGGAAAAACAGGAACTGCAGATATACCTTGCAAAGGGTCTTATGGAGGCTGCGGGAATCGAACTGCTTTTGTTGGTGCTTTTCCAGGATGGGATCCAAAGTATGTTCTCTTGGTAAGCTTTGAAAGACCAAAGGCAAATATTAAGAAAGGTATAAAAAGGAATAGCTCTTATTGGAATGCAGGTCCAACAGCTGGAAATATTATACAATTAGTCGCACCGTTACTTGGTGTTGAGTATAACGAGTTCAAAGAAATAGAATTACCCCTAATCAATGATTTGATTGACGAACAACCAAAAGAGATTTTGTAATGTTAAATTTGAATACAATTGATAGCTCGTTACATACAGATATTATTATTTCAGGAATACAAAACAATAGTAAAAATATTAAAAAAGGTGATCTTTTTGTTGCCATTAAAGGCTCTAATAAAAATGGTGTGAATTTTATTAATGAAGCAATTGATCTCGGAGCATCTGCTGTCTTAACATCTGATAAAACTTTAAATGTCTCAGATTATAGGGTCCCAATTATTATTGATGAAAACCCTAGAAAAAAACTATCCGAAATATCAAAATTATTTTTTCCAAATACACCAGAAATTATTTGTGGTGTCACAGGTACTAATGGAAAAACCTCTACTGTAGAGTTCTTATATCAAATATGGACTCTTCTAAATATTAATGCTGCTAGAATAGGTACATTAGGAGTTAAATCAAAAGAAGTTGATATCAAAACAAAAAATACTACACCTGACCCAATTGATTTACATAAAATAATGAATGAATTATCCTTATCTGGTGTTTCTCATCTTGCTTTGGAGGTATCGAGTCACGCAATAGATCAGAGTCGCGTAAATTCTATTAATTTTAATTCAGCTTGTTTCACTAATCTTAGTTTAGACCATTTAGATTATCATAATTCATTAGAAAATTATTCTAATACAAAGTTTAGTCTTTTTAAAAATATTCTTCCTTTGCACGGCACCTCAGTTATCTGCATTGAGGGCAAAGAGGGAAAAAATCTTTCAAAAGAACTGAAATTATTAAATAAAAAAACCATGGAAATTGGTAAGAATGCTGAATTTATAAATATAGAATCTATAAAAAAATGTAAGAAAGGTAAGGAGATCAAAATAACATTCAAGGGTGAACCCTTTTCATTTATATTAGGTTTTGATCCATATTTTCAAATACTGAATGTCCTTTGCGCTGCTGGCCTGGCAATCACTTCTGGATGTAATTATAAAAAAGTCTTTTCAGTCTTAGATAAAATCAAGCCTGTAAAAGGACGTTATGAGCTTGTAAAATCACATAATCATTCTGATATAATTATTGATTATGCTCATACACCAGAAGCTTTATCAAATGTTTTACAGGACATTAAAAAAGAAACTATAGGTAAAATAATTCTTGTTTTTGGGTGTGGTGGCGATCGCGATAAATCAAAAAGACCTCTAATGGGTAAGGTTGCGAAAAAGTACTGCGATGAAATAATTATTACTAATGATAATCCTAGAGATGAAGATCCAGCTATTATTGCAAATCAAATTTTAAAAGGTTGTCCTGGAGCAAGGATAATACATGATAGAGGTGAAGCTATTAAATTTGGAATATTAAAGATAAAAAATAATGATGTTTTATTGATAGCAGGAAAAGGACATGAAGAATTTCAAATCACAGGTAATCATAAAATTCCTTTTTCTGACCGTGATGTGATCGAAAGTTTTTTTGAGGCATCAAATGAATAGCGTTCTTTGGTTGGGTGTAGATGTTCTGAAGGCTATAAAGGGTCACGGACCATCTGATTGGGAAGCTTATGGAGTTTCGATTGATACGAGAACATTAAAAAAAGGTGATATATTTTTTGCATTAGCTGGCCCAAATTATGACGGACATCAATTTATTTCTGAGGCAATTAAAAAAGGTGCGTCAGTAATAATTTCAAACGCACCTTCATTAGCTTTTGGTGATAAAGTTATAATTGTTAATGATGTGCTAAATTCTTTAATTAATTTAGGCAAATTTTCAAGAAAAAGAAATAAAGGTAAGATCATTGCCATTACCGGAAGTTCAGGAAAGACGTCTGTTAAAGAGATGCTCGCTCTCTCTATTGGTGAATTAGGAAAAGTTCATTATTCCGAAGCTTCATATAATAATAAAATTGGAGTTGCGCTATCATTATCGAGAATGCCAGCTGATGCAGATTTTTCTATTTTTGAACTTGGGATGAATAAGCCGGGGGAGATTTCTTATTTAAGTAATATGGTTCAACCGCATATTGCTTTAATTAATAATGTTGGCAGTGCTCACATAGGATATTTTCAATCAAAAAAAGATATTATAAAAGCTAAAATTGAAATTATTGAAGGTATAGCCTCTAATGGTAAATTAATAATAAATGATGACATAAATTTGAGTATTCATCTTAAGAAAAATCTAGAAAATAGAAATATTGAAGTTTTAAGGTTTGGGTATAAAAAAAATTCAGATTTAATTTTAAAAAAATATCAATTCTCACCTAAATCATCAAAAATCGAAGCGCTTATAAATCAACTTAATTTATCATTTACTCTAAATGCCCCCGGCGAGCATATGGCAATGAACTCGATAGCTGTTCTCGGGATAAGTGTTTCATTAAGTGTTGATACTGATAAAGTAATAAGATCTCTTTCAGGTTTTGAAGCTATAAAGGGACGAGGAATGATTTATAACTTATCTATCAAAGGAAAATTTTTTAAAGCAATAGATGAAAGTTACAATGCTAATCCAGAATCAACTAAAGCATCGATAAAGCTTTTATCAGAAATTGATTACTTGAAATCTAAAAGGAAAATTTTAGTTTTGGGAGATATGATGGAATTAGGTACTTTTTCTAAAGTAATTCATATTGAAATGGCTTCTTTTATCAATAATTCTGAGGTTGATTTAGTTTTCTGTACTGGGTATGAGATGAAGAATTTATGGGAAAACCTTAATGAAAGTAAGAAAGGTTTTTATTCAAATCAATCGGAAATGCTAATTAAATCTCTTAATGATAAAATAAGAGAAAATGATTTAATTTTGTTCAAAGGCTCCTCAAAGAGTGGAGTTAAGATTGTTTTAGACACCTTTAAAGAAGAAAAATTAAAAAGGAATATTGCCTAGTGATTCTTTACATATTAAATAATTTTTTCTCTGATATCAGTTCCTTAAATATTTTTAATTATCTTACTGTTAGATCTGCATGTTCAATTATTACATCTTTATTAATATGTCTTATTATGGGCCCCAAGTTTATAAATTTTATGGAGTCAAAACAAAAAAAAGGTCAACCAATAAGGATCAACGGACCTCAATCTCATATTCTTACTAAAAAGGGTACGCCCACAATGGGGGGAATTTTGATTCTTTTTTCTTTAGTTTTTAGCTCATTAATTTGGTCAGATTTAAATAATAATTTTGTATGGATTGTTCTCTATACAACTTTAAGTTTTGGTATTCTTGGCTTTATAGATGATATGAAAAAGGTTTTAAGATTTTCATCTGATGGCGTTATGTGGAAAGTTAAAATATTTTTTCAAATCTTAATATCTCTATCAACAATAATTTTAATTATTAGTAATTTTCCTGAAACTAATAATTATTCTATTTCAATTCCATTTTTTAAATCTCCTTTAATTGTCTATGGGTGGTTTTATGTATTGTTTTGTTTGTGTGTTTTGGTGGGGACGTCTAATGCTGTTAACCTCACAGACGGACTTGATGGACTAGCAATTATTCCTATCATGATAACTGCATCATCTATGGGTTTAATTTCATATTTGGCAGGTAATTATATTTTTTCAAATTATTTATATATTGAGTTTATTCCAGAGGTTGGAGAATTAGTAATTATTTGTGCAGCTCTTTTTGGATCTGGATTGGGTTTCTTATGGTTTAACACTCCTCCCGCCATGATTTTTATGGGAGATACTGGCTCCTTATCATTGGGGGGTCTTATTGCTTCAATTGCGATTTCAGTTAAGCATGAAATTGTACTTTTTATTATTGGAGGTCTTTTTGTTCTGGAGGCTGCTTCAGTTATTATACAAGTGACATCCTTCAAATTAACGGGAAAAAGGGTTTTTAAGATGGCCCCGTTACACCATCATTATGAGCAGAAGGGGTGGTCAGAATCTACAGTAGTTATTAGATTTTGGATTATTTCACTAATACTAGCAATTATTGGGTTAGCAACCCTTAAGTTGAGATAAATGATTGATTATAATAAATATAATTCAAAAAAAGTCGGAATTCTTGGTCTAGGAATTACCGGTCAATCCATTTTTAATTCTCTAAATCAGAGTGATGCTGAAATTTTTTTATGGGATGATAATCTTGCCATAAGAAAAGAAAATATTTGTTATCAGGGTAATCTTAAAAATACAAACGATTGGCCATGGGAAGAGCTTGATTATTTTTTTCCTTCACCAGGTATAAACCTTAAGCAAGAATTCTTCGTGAAAAATCTTAAAAAATATAAAACAAAGTTAATGAGTGATATTTCACTTTTTGAAGACGCTAGAGGAAGTATTTTTCCATCAGGTACTTTGGTTGCTATAACCGGAACAAATGGAAAATCTTCAACTGCAACAATGCTTTATGAAATTTTAAAAAATGAAGGTCGCGATGTTAGGTTGGCAGGTAATATTGGTATTCCTATTTTAAGCCTAAAGCCAGGAACCAGTGAAACGATATATATAATCGAAATGTCATCATTTCAAATTGAATTAACAGAAAATATTAAACCAGAAATTGCAGTATTATTGAATATTTCCCAGGATCACCTTGATAGACACTCCTCAATTGAAGAATACAGAGATATTAAAAGTAGAATTTTTACTAATCAAAATTCCAATCATTTTTCGCTAATTTGTGATGAAGATGAGCAAACTAATTTTGTCTCTAAAATGGAATTTAAATCAAAAAAAATAATTATAGAGAAATCTAATAATCGAGATGAAAAGGAATACTATTATAAGAATTTAAATATACTTAAAGAAGTTTTAAAAATTTTAGGTATTCCAGATTTTTCTGTAAATAGAGGAATTAAAAATTTTAGAGGTCTTAGGCATCGTATGGAATTAGTTTGCCAAAATGATAAAATAAAATTTGTAAACGACTCGAAAGCTACTAATACCTCTGCAACAAATTTAGCATTTAGTTTAAATAAAAAAATATTTTGGATTGGAGGTGGAGATTCCAAGGGTAATGATTTATCGAAAATAAACCTACTTTCTGAAAATCTTGAACGAGTATTTTTAATAGGATCATCTGCTCAAAAAATATTTAATTTAACTCCAAAATCTAAAAAACCTATAGTTTTTGAAAATCTAATATCTGCAATAAAAGCAGCCTATAAAGAAGCTAGTAAATCTGGAGGAGGATGTATACTTCTTTCACCAGGTTGCAGCTCACATGATCAATTTTTAAGTTATGAAGAAAGAGGTGAGATATTTTCTAAGACCGCTTTATCACTAATTACCTTGGAGAAGTAAATGCTGAGAATTTCTAGAACTAATATTGGACCAATTGGTTTGTGGTGGTATACCGTTGACCGTTGGATGCTTTTTGGATTGATTCTTCTTGGCTTGATTGGTTTATTTTTTTCTTTAGCGGTTAGTCCAGCTGAAGCAATAAGTATTAAGACAGATACGTATTTTTTTCTTACTAGACATTTGATTTATTGTTTTATTTCATTACTTTTTCTTATTTGTATTTCAATTCTTCCTTCCGACAAAACAAGAAAGCTATCTTTATTAGTCTTTATAATAAGTTTAATTGGAATTTTTTTAACGCTTATTATTGGTATTAATAGCGGAGGGGCATCGAGATGGTTGCCTATTTTTGGCTTTACTATCCAACCATCAGAATTTTTAAAACCTTCATTAGTTATGGTTGTTGCTTGGTTTTTGGCAAGATCAAGAATTGAAGAAAATAGTTTCCTCCAAATTATTCCTGCTACTTTATTATTTCTAAGTGTATTTCTTCTATTACAGCAACCTGATGTTGGGCAAACAATTTTAATAATTTTGACCGTTATGGGTTTAATGTTTTTTAATGGTCTTCCGTGGAAGGTTGTAATTAGTTTAATTTCGTTTTCTATTTTGGGTGCAGTATTTTTATATTTTAATTTTTCTCATGTATCATTACGAGTTGATAATTGGCTAAATGCTTGGTTTTATCCTGATTCCTTGGAATCTAGACCCACTCAGATGTCATCAGCAATAGACGCTTTTGAGAATGGTGGTTTATTTGGACAAGGAATAGGTGAGGGTTGGATGAAATATAATTTACCAGATGCTTATACTGATTTCATATTTGCTGCGGTTGCAGAAGAGGGAGGTTTATTTTTTATTTTATTAATTATTTTAATCTATGGATTTATAATAATAAGGGGATTTTCTAAAATTCAGAT
>JABHUT010000101.1 GCA_018658685.1 Alphaproteobacteria bacterium | reverse complement strand
TTCATTCTTAGTCTTCTCAAGAGCTTCCTTAGATAGTTTTGTATTTCTTATCTTTTCTTCAATCTCAGCAATATCATCTATTCCCTCATCATCATCGTCTAATTCTTTTTGTATTGCCTTCATTTGCTCATTTAAATAATACTCTTTTTGAGTCTTCTCCATCTGATTTTTAACCCTTCGTCTTATTTTCTTTTCGACTTGAAGAACAGACAGCTCGCCATCAAGGAGGCTTAAGATATCATTAAGGCGCTCTTCGAGATTAAGAATTTCCAGTATTTTTTGCTTTTCGCTGACGTTCCCTGTCATCTGACTCGCAACAGTGTCAGCGATTTTAGACGGATCACTAATATCTTTCAAAGAAGAGACAACCTCGGAAGCAACCTTACTGTTAAGTTTTACAAAGTCTTCAAATCTAGAAACAACTTGGCGCGAAATAGCTATTAAAGTTTTATCTTCTGTTTTTTCTTCGCTTATAACTTCGACTTTTGCTTCAAGAAAATTTTCATGTGGTATTAATGCTTCTACTTTTGCACGTTTAACACCCTCGACTAAAACCTTTACAGTTCCATCAGGTAATTTTAATAATTGCAAAACTTTACCTACAGTACCAACCTCATACAGGTCTTCATTTTTAGGATCGTTGGTGTCAGCGTCTTTTTGAGCTAAAAATAAGAGTTCCTGCCCTTTATCCATTACTTCTTCGAGAGCTGCTATTGATTTATCTCTTCCAACAAAAAGAGGTACAACCATATGTGGGTATACAACAATATTCCTTAACGGAAGCACAGGCATTTTTTTAAATAATTTAAACTCTTGAACTTTTTTTTCTTCAGTCATGATTTATCCATAAAATAATAATAAGAAAAGACTCTCAATAAAAAGAATCTTATTAATTATTATATGGACTTAAATTACTAAGTATCAAGGGGCTGATGATAGAAAATTAAATTAAAGAGCCTTTTTTTCTTTTTTTTCATCTTCTTTAGCATAAATATATAAAGGTTTAGATTTTCCTTCAACAACTTCACCAGAGATTACAACTTCTGATACACCTGTTGTACTCGGAATCTCGAACATAGTATCTAGTAGGATATTTTCGATAACAGATCTTAAGCCTCTGGCTCCAGTTGAGTAGGACATAGTTTTTTTTGCTATTGCTAAAAGAGCATCTTCAGAGAATTTTAAATTAACATCTTCCATATCAAATAATTTCTTATATTGCTTAACTACAGCATTTTTTGGTTCAGTAAGAATTCTGATTAGAGAATCCTCATCTAAGTCCTCTAAGGATGCACAAACAGGCAACCTTCCTATGAACTCAGGAATTAAACCAAACCTAAGAAGATCTTTAGGTTGAAGATCTTTTAAAATTTCACCAGTTCTTCTATCATCCTTTTCTTTTACTTCTGCTCCAAAACCTAATGAACGACTTGAACCTCTTTCTGAGATTATATTCTGAATTCCATCAAAAGCCCCTCCACAAATAAACAAGATGTTCGTTGTATCAACCTGTAAAAATTCTTGCTGAGGATGTTTTCTTCCACCTTGAGGCGGAACAGAAGCAACGGTTCCTTCCATTATTTTTAATAATGCTTGCTGAACTCCCTCTCCTGAGACATCTCTTGTTATTGATGGATTATCTGACTTTCTAGTAATTTTATCAACTTCATCGATATAAACAATTCCTCTTTGAGCTCTTTCAACATTATAGTCGGCGGCTTGTAATAGTTTTAAAATTATATTTTCTACATCTTCCCCTACATATCCAGCTTCAGTCAATGTAGTCGCATCAGCCATCGTAAATGGCACATCAAGAATTCTGGCAAGGGTTTGAGCTAATAAAGTTTTTCCACAACCTGTTGGACCAAGCAGCAAAATATTTGATTTGGCTAATTCCACATCATCTTTTTTAGAGTCGCTTTCTAACCTTTTATAATGATTGTGAACTGCTACAGATAAAACTTTTTTTGCTCTTAGCTGACCTATAACATAATCATCCAAGACATTATAGATTTCTTCGGGCGAAGGAACACTATCAACTGATTTCTCGTCATAATTTTTTGCTTCTTCTTTTATTATGTCCATGCATAATTCAACACATTCATCGCAAATAAAGACAGTTGGACCAGCTATAAGTTTTTTAACTTCATGCTGACTTTTTCCACAAAAACTGCAAAAGAGTGTATTTTTTGAATCTCCGCTATCGCTAATTTTACTCATCTAACATTACCTTAATAATAATTTGATTTATTTTCTTTCATCTTTATCGTCTGATATTATTCTACTATCAACAACTTTATCTATTATTCCAAATTCTTTTGAGTCGCTTGCTGTCATAAATGTATCTCTATCTAGTGCTTTTTCAATAGATTTTAAACTTTGACCAGTGTGCTTAACATAAATATCATTTAACCTTGATCTCAAAGATAGGATTTCTTGAGCATGTCTTTCAATATCTGATGCCTGTCCCTGAAATCCACCAGAAGGTTGATGAACCATAATTCTTGAATTTGGTAGTGAAAATCTTTTATTGGGTGCACCTGCGGCAAGAAGTAAGCTTCCCATAGAAGCTGCTTGACCAATACAAAGAGTTGAAACTTCTGGTTTTATGTACTGCATAGTGTCATAAATAGCCAAACCAGATGAAACAACTCCACCCGGTGAATTTATGTACATAGACACTTCTTTTTTTGGATTTTCGGCCTCCAAAAATAGTAATTGAGCAATGATAACACTGGCCATATAATCCTCAACAGGGCCAGTGACAAAAATAATTCTTTCTTTTAGAAGCCGAGAGTAGATATCATAAGCTCTTTCGCCTCTATTTGATTGCTCAACAACCATAGGAATAAGATTTCCTGTAGGTATATTATTATCTTTCATATTAAATTCCTTAATAATATTAATATATATGGGATAATTCTCTTAATATGCAAAGATAAAACTTTAAAAAATCTTATTTGTTATTAATTAGTTATTAATAATCAATTACTTAATAATAAAATTTAAATTTCTAAAAAAGCTTAAATATCAAACTTTTTATTTTAAACTATTTTTTCTTATCCTTTATTTTTTTGCTTTCTGTTGAAGTTTTTTTTGCTGCATTTGTTTTAGCTTTAGCCTTGGCTTTAGGTTTTGACTTAACGTCCTCACTTGGTCCGGCTCCAAACAAATCTTCCCTGGATACCTTTACATCCTTCAATTTAACCTTTTCTAAAACAAAATCTATTACCTTATCCTCAAACAATGGAGCTGAGAGCTGTCTTATGGCATCAGGATTTTTCTGATAATAATCTAATATTTCTTTTTCCTGACCCGGGTATTTCTGCATTTCCATTTGAAGAGCCTTATTAATATCATTATCTTCAAGCTGGATATCGTTCACCTGACCAATTTCAGCAATTAATAGTCCAGTACAAACTCTTTTTTCGGAAATTTCTTTATAATTTTTTCTAATTTCTTTTTCACTAATCTCAAGATCTTTTAGTTCTTTCTTTTGATTTTCAAGTTGCTGTTCAAGCTGACGCCACATTTGATCAAACTCCTGATCAACCATACTTTGAGGTAATTCAAAATCATGAGATTTTTCTAAAGCTTCTAACAAGCTGTCTTTAAGTTTATTTCTGGATGCGGAGTCAAAATCTTGTTTAATTCTGTCTTTTAAACTTTCTTTTAATTTTTTTAGATCTTCCATACCAAGATTCTTTGCCAAATCATCATCTATTTTTGATTCTCCTGGTTGCGAGACTAACTTTATCTCAACATCGAAAGTTGCCTCTTTATTAGCCAAATCAGCACTCTGATAATTTTCAGGAAACTTTACAGTTATAACTTTCTTATCACCTTTCTTTAAGCCAATTAACTGTTCTTCAAAGTTATCGATAAAACTTTTAGAACCTAATATTAAATTTGCATCTTGTGCGGCTCCGCCCTCGAATGCAACTCCATCAATTTTACCTAAATAATTCATTGTGACTTGATCGCCATCCTTAGATTTTGTTGATGCGGGTGCATCTTTAAAAATTTTATTTTGTTTAGCTAAATATTCAAGTGCATCATTGATATCTTTCTCTTTTGGTTCCGATACTGGATTCTCTAAAGTTATTTTACTAAAATCTGAAAGTTCAATTTCTGGAAGTACTTCGCAATTCATTGTGAAAACTAGATCTTTATTTTTCTCTATGACATCAGTCATCTCTGAATCAAGCTTAACGTCTGGTTTAACTGCTGCTTTAAGCTTTCTTTCTTCTAAAACATCTTGCGATGCTTTTGAAACTTTTTCTTCAATAACCTCTACTATCACACTCTGGCCATATAACTTTTCAATATGAGCAGAAGGAACTTTTCCCGGACGAAATCCATCAATTTTTGCTTTTGAGGCAATTTCTTCAAGTTTTTTTACTTTTAAATTTTTAATAACATCAGATTTTATAGTTATTGAAAATTCTCTCTTTAATCCTTTTGACTTTAATTCTTTAACTTCCATTTTTTGTTCTCTTAAAGTTATTGGTGCGGGCGGAGGGAGTTGAACCCCCACGCCTTGCGGCACAGGTACCTAAAACCTGCGTGTCTACCAATTCCACCACGCCCGCGAAAAATACTAAGGGTTTTTAACAGTACCTTAAGAGAATATCTAGAGAAATAATCATTTAATTGGGAGGGATAGTTCAAAAACTCCAACATCCCAATATTTATCAAACTTTTTACCTACCTTGGTAAGGGTTCCAATAGTTTCAAAACC
>JABHUT010000100.1 GCA_018658685.1 Alphaproteobacteria bacterium | reverse complement strand
GTCGGGGATAAAAAATATGGAAGACATTCAAAAGAAGGTTTAACGTTTAAAAAATTACACCTTCACAGTCGAAGTGTTGACTTTATGAATGTTAATGGAGACATATTACATTTCGAAGCTTCTTTACCAAAACATATGAAAGAGACTTGGAATAAATATAATTTACCATTGAATCCAAATATTGAGGGTTTTACAGTTAGGGATTAAGAGGTTTTTAATGGATGATATAATTAAAGAGCTTGAGGCAAGGCGAGAAAATGCGAAGCTTGGTGGCGGTCAAAAAAGAATTGATTCTCAGCATTTTAAAGGAAAACTTACCGCAAGAGAGAGAATTCAGCTTATATTGGACGAAGGATCGTTTGAAGAATACGATATGTTTGTTGAGCACGACTCTCATGAATTTGGAATGCAAGATCAGAAAATCCCAGGAGATGGTGTTGTTATTGGATCAGGTCTTGTAAACGGAAGAACAGTTTTTATTTATGTAAAGGATTTTACTGTTTTTGGAGGCTCTTTATCTTTAGCTCATTCAAAAAAAATAAATAAAATTCAAGATATGGCTTTAAAAAATAATTCACCTCTTATTGGTGTTCTCGATGCCGGAGGTGCAAGAATACAGGAAGGAATCGATTCCTTGGGCGGCTATGCTGAAGTTTTTCAAAGAAATGTTTTGGCCTCTGGTGTAATACCACAAATTTCCATCATTATGGGTCCTTGTGCTGGTGGGGATGTTTATTCTCCAGCATTAACCGACTTTATTTTTATGGTAAGAGATACCTCTTACATGTTTGTTACCGGCCCTGATGTTGTTAAAACTGTAACTAATGAAGAGGTTACCGCTGAGCAGCTTGGAGGAGCCGAAGTACATACGTCTATTTCTTCTGTAGCAGACGGTGCCTATGAGAATGATTTAGAAATGATGGAGCAAATGAGAGAGTTGATAGGTTTTCTTCCGTCTAGTAATATAGAAAAATCTCCAATAAGAAAGACTAGCGATCCTATAAATCGTTCAGAAATGAGTTTAGATTCTCTTGTTCCCGATAACTCTAATACACCTTATGATATTAAGGAGCTGATACTTAAGGTTGTTGATGAAGGTAAGTTTTTTGAGATTCAAGAGAAATTTGCTCAAAATATTGTCACTGGGTTTGCTAGATTCGATGGTCATACCGTCGGAGTAGTTGGTAATCAACCATTGCATTTAGCAGGTGTTTTAGACTCTGATGCAAGTAGAAAAGCTGCTAGATTTGTTAGATTTTGTGATGCATTTTCTATTCCTTTAGTTACATTTGTCGATGTTCCTGGGTTTTTACCTGGTACAGATCAAGAGTATGGGGGTCTTATCAAGAATGGCGCCAAGCTTCTTTACGCTTATGCTGAAGCAACTGTTCCTAAGGTAACTATTATAACTCGAAAAGCCTATGGGGGAGCTTATTGTGTAATGGCTCCAAAACATTTAAGAGGTGACATTAATTACGCTTGGCCAAGTGCTGAAATTGCGGTCATGGGTGCTAAAGGAGCTGTTGAAATTATTTATAGGAATGATATTGGTGATGAAGAAAAAATCAAAAAACATACGGAAGCTTATGAAGATAGATTCTTAAATCCATTTGTTGCAGCGGAAAGGGGATATGTTGACGATGTTATTATGCCTAGAAACTCTAGATCCAGAATTGGAAAAGCTCTTAAAATGCTTAGGAATAAGAAACTTTCAAATCCATGGAAAAAACACGATAACTTACCTTTATGAGAATTAAATGTTTAAAAAAATATTAATTGCAAACCGTGGCGAAATTGCTTGTAGAATTATTTCAACTTGTAAAAAATTATCAATTCCAACAGTTGCGGTTTTTTCAGATGCGGATAAAAGATCTCTTCATGTATCCTTGGCCGATGAATCAGTAAATATAGGACCAGCTGCATCATCAGAATCTTACTTATCAATAGATAAAATAATTTCAGCTTGTAAAGAAACGGGTGCTGATGCTGTTCACCCTGGATACGGTTTTTTATCTGAAAATCATAATTTTATGAATAGACTAGAAAAGGAAGATATAACCTTTATAGGACCATCTGCAGAGCCAATAAGAATAATGGGTGATAAAATTGAGTCAAAAATATTTGCTATAGATGCTGGAATAAATACTGTTCCAGGTCATCAAGGTATTATAAAAGATATTAATGAGGCAGTCTCCATTGCTAATGAGGTAGGCTTTCCCGTAATGATTAAAGCTTCTGCAGGCGGCGGTGGAAAAGGTATGCGCATTGCTTTTAGTGAAAAAGATGTTCCCGATGCCTTTACCTCATCAATTAATGAAGCAAAATCAAGTTTCGGTGATGATAGAATTTTTATTGAAAAGTTTATAACAAAACCAAGACATATCGAAATACAAATTCTTGCAGATAACCATGGTAATGTTATTCACTTAGGTGAGAGAGAGTGCTCTATTCAGAGAAGAAATCAAAAAATAATCGAAGAATCTCCTAGCCCTTTTGTTGACAAGGATTTGAGAAATTCAATGGGCAATCAAGCCGTTCAGTTAGCAAAAAAAGTTGGCTATTCAAGTGCTGGAACGGTGGAGTTTATTGTTGATCAGGATAAAAATTTTTATTTCCTTGAGATGAATACTAGACTTCAAGTTGAACATCCGGTTACAGAACTAGTCACAGGTTTTGACTTGGTAGAGGAAATGATAAAAATTGCAGCCGGTGAAAAATTAAATGTAACTCAAAATGATGTTAATTTTAAAGGGTGGGCTATTGAATCAAGAATATATGCCGAAGATCCTGAAAGAAACTTTATGCCATCAACTGGAAGATTAATAACCTATAAACCACCTTTAGAAATAGATAATATAAGAAATGATACGGGCGTTTTTGAAGGCGGTGAGATTTCAATGTTTTATGATCCAATGATTTCTAAGTTATGCTCATATGGAGAAACAAGAATTGAAGCATGTAATTTAATGCAGGAGGCATTAAATAACTTTGAAATTTCTGGAATTGAAAACAATCTTAATCTCCTTTCATCAATTATTAAAAATAAAAAATTTTTAGAAGGTGAGATAAATACAGGATTTATTGATGAAGAATACCCCGATGGATTTTCTTCAAAGGTCTTGGATGAAGTGGATGCTTTAATGTTTTCTTTAACTGCAGTCTTTGCACATATAAAAGAAATAAATAATTCACAACACCCTGAGAGCCAAAATAACTCTAGCCTTAATGAAAAATCCTTAGTTGCATCAATAGGTAAGAATATCTTTATATTTAAAACTTATAATACTTTAAAAAATACAATTATTGAACATAATGGCAAGGTCATCTCTTTGGAATCTGATTGGAAGCCAGAGGATAAAATAATTAAAATAAAAATTGATGATAGCTTTCTAACATTGCAAATTAAAAAAAATGTTAAAGGTTTTGATATTAAAGGTTTTGGATTAAATGGAAATGTCAATGTGAGATCCAAAATTTCTCATGACCTATCCTCACACATGATTGAAAAAGTTATTGTAAAAAATACGAAAATTATTAAGTGTCCAATGCCTGGACTTGTTGTTTCTATTGATATTAGTGAAGGTCAAAAGGTTGAAGATGGTGATAAATTATGTACAGTAGAGGCAATGAAGATGGAAAATATTATTCGTTCAGAAACCTCCGGCATTGTTAAAAAGGTTTTTTGTAAAGAGGGCGATAGCCTTGCTGCAGACGAAGTTATGATTGAATTTCAATAAGCCTTGTATTTATATGAAAATTCTTTTCAAAGTTTTTTAAAAGTATCCCATCAATTTTTTCTTTTGGTAAAATTATCCCTAATTTTTTTAAACTCGTCACTCCATTTTTCTTGTTACCGCAAGAAATAATGCCATTAAAGTGATCTAAATTTGGATCTATATTAAGGCTTATTCCGTGAAATGTTATACCCTTTCTAACTCTTAAGCCTATTGACGCTATTTTTTCTTCAGGTTCACCTCCTTTGTCAATCCAAACTCCAACCTTTCCTTTTATTAATCGAGATTCAACTCCCAGATCACTAAGTGAATCAACTATCCAACTTTCTAGTGTATTAACAAATCTTCTTATATCGTAGCTTCTTTCTCTTAAGTTTAACATTATATAAATAATTCTTTGACCAGGTCCGTGGTAAGTATATTCGCCTCCTCTAGAAGTTTTGAATACAGGGAGGGTATTTTTTTTTAGAAGATCTTTTTCATTCGAGCTTGTTCCTGCTGTATAAATTGCAGGATGTTCTAAAAACCAAAGTAATTCAGATTTTATTTTAGAGCTTATATGCTCCACTCTTTTTTCCATTATCTCAACGCTATCTTCATAGTTAATTGCTTTATTGGAAATTGAATATTCTATCTCTTTTATTTTCATGACCATTTGTTTATTTTAAGTTATATGTTTTAAAGTAGAAACCAGTTTTAGTTTCATAATATATAAATTATTTTTATTTATTGATATATTATAAATTAGAATGCGGCCGTGGCGGAACTGGTAGACGCGCAGCGTTGAGGTCGCTGTGGGGTAAAACCCGTGGAAGTTCGAGTCTTCTCGGCCGCACCATTAAATTTAAATGACGAGATTTATATGACTGAAATTAAGGTAAACAATCAAAATACTGACTTTACTCCTTTTGATCCGTCTTTAATTTCTGAGGTCATGGATGCTTTGGATACGTCTGATAAGAATAAAGTTATATCTTTAACCAAAAATTTATCGGCTGCAGATATTGCTGATATAATTAATCTTATTCCTAGGCATGAGGTAAAAGATTTCATTGGATTTATTGAAAACGACTTTAATCCAGAAATTTTATCTGAATTGGAAGAGACTATTAGAGAGGAGGTTATTAATCTTTT
>JABHUT010000099.1 GCA_018658685.1 Alphaproteobacteria bacterium | reverse complement strand
TTACTCTCCTTATAGGTGGGGGGTCACATTAATGAAATTATATTTTAAAATTACCTTTATCCTTGTAATCTTATGCGCGCAAGCTCCACTAGACTTAGTTATTGATACTAATGAAAGAGATGTTCAAATTAATCCAGGTATAGCTGGTACGCGCGTTGTTCTGTTTGGGGCAACGCCAACAGGGAAAAGAGATATTATTATTGAAATTGTTGGGCCACCAAAAAATCAAACTATGCAGGAAAAAAGAAGGTTTTTTGGATTATGGCTTGGCCGAGGAAAATCCTATTATAAAAATGTACCAAGTTATTATAATATACTTAGTTCCAAACCATTTTTAAAAATTGCGAGCCAGGAGAGTCTTAATAAATTAGGATTAGGTATAAATAATCTTCCTCTTGGAAGGGCAAATATTAAGCACAGCACAATTAAACAAATTAAATTTGATGCAAGATTAAGATCAGAAATGCATGATAGCGGACAGTTTTTAGAAAAAGAGGGGAATATAATTTTGAGATCTGGTCCAGGAAAAGTTGGCCTTTTTAGAACTGAATTTCTTTTACCCCCAAACTCCCTGCAGGGTAAGTATTTTGTTCGATATTTTCTTTTCCAAAATGGAGAAGCTATTTCATATGCAGAAAGTTCTATAGATTTAAAACAAGCAGGTTTTGCAAGATTAATTTGGCTTTTTGCTAATAAATTTCCATTGCTATACGGAATTATTGCTATTATTTTATCTGGACTATTAGGTTGGATAGTTTCAATATTGTTCACACGTTTAAAATTAATATAGGAAAATCATATGTTTCAAAAAGACATCCTTAAAGGAAAAAGAATTCTAGTTACTGGTGGTGGCACTGGTTTAGGAAAAGAAATGGCATCAGAATATGCTGAGTTAGGTGCTGAAGTTTATATTTGCGGTAGAAGGCAAGCGGTCTTAGATGAGACTGTAAAAGAAATCACTGATCAAGGCGGTAAAATAAAAGGTTTTGCTTGTGATATTAGGGTTTCGGAAGCAGTTAATGACATGATAGATACAATCTGGAATGATGGCGGAGCTTTGACAGGACTGGTTAATAATGCGGCTGGTAATTTTATTTCTCCAACAAAAGATATTAGTCCAAAAGGATTCGAAGCAATTTCTAATATAGTGTTTCGTGGGTCTTTTTATCTAACACATGCATGCGGTACTCGCTGGATTGAGCAAGAAGTCAAAGGATCGGTTATATCAATCCTAACTACTTGGATATGGAATGGTGGGCCTTTTACAGTTCCTTCAGCAATGTCAAAGGCAGGCGTAAATATTATGACTAAATCTCTTGCGGCAGAATGGGGTCACTATGGCATTAGATTAAATGCTATTGCTCCCGGACCTTTTCCTACAAAAGGTGCGTGGGAAAGACTAAGCCCTGGCCAAGATACTGATTCAAATGAGAATGATGCAAAGATACCAATGAGAAGAAATGGTGAAATGCAAGAACTTCGAAACTTAGCTACATTCTTAATGGCTGATGGATGTGATTACCTTACCGGTCAGACAATAGCTATTGATGGTGCAAGCCACCTTGGATCAGCTGGAAATTTCTATCAGAGTCTAGATAAATTATCGGATGATGATTGGGACGGTATTCGTAACATGATAAAATCATCAAACGATGCTGATAAAGCCAAGAGATCTGTCTAAATAAATAGTATAATTACTAATAGTAGCATTTGTATTAAATTGATTGTTACACTTTGAAAATGGAGTGAATGGAAAGTCTTTTTTGATCTTTCATCTCCTCCATTTGCTAAGTCTCTACTTTCATTAATCTTTGGCACCAAGATTTGTCTAGAGTAAAGATATCCTATAACAATAATTGCCATTATAAATGCTTGCTCTTGCTGGCCTTTCAGTAAAAAGATAACTTCTGCTAGTATAGAAATAAAAATTCCCCATAAAAAATAAATAGGGAAAAGTTTTCTTAAAAGCTTACCTGCATTTTCTTTATCTAAAGTTCTATGAACATTGATAGCTATTCCAAAAGAATAAAAAACCATTATTGAAAATAAAGCTACTGTTAAGTAATTAGCCATCTATTGTCCTATTATATATCATATCCGCTAGTCGGTATGAAATCTTGATCGTTACTAAAAGCTAATTCTATATCTAGACTATAGCCATAGCTTGGTGGTGATGCTGAAGAACTATCTGAATTACTTGAACTAGTTTCAATGATTGTTCCATTATTGTTATCAACAATATTTATCACGCCTGTCATATTACTATGAATTTGACAAATATAATACAATGTTGATGGCGCATCAGAAGGAACAGTAAAAATTAGCTTACCATTTGATAGACCATTATTAGTTATACCGTCGTTATATTGACTTGAGGAGCCACTAATTTGATCAGTCTTTATCCAAAAAGGATGACCTTGCGCTGAAACTTCAAATTCATATGTTTTACCCCTTTCTAGAGTCAATATTGGATCATTTGCTTGCAACCCTTGTGTAGTAAAGCTGTAATCTGATGCGCCCACACTTTGAACAGCTATACTAGTTGCAACAATTTCAGGGATCTTCTCAACGTAGTTATCAATAAGAATTTTCGCATCATTTGCCATGCCACTATGAAATAAACAATAATAATATAGTACTGTATCATCTGATGATGGCTCAAAAACTACAAATGCATTTTCAAGACTATTATCGGAGGAAAACGACGAAAAGAATTCTTGTTCAGTTTTACCATAACCTTTTATAAAATAATTTATACCTTCGCTTATCGAAACTCCTTCATTATGAGTGCCATTTTTTGTTTCAGAAATAGATAGTGGATGATTTGAGGCTGTAGCATCGTTAAGATCAAAAACATATTTCTCTCCTGATGACAGCGCAAGATCTGGGCTTAACTCATTATTAAGATAATATTTATTACCATTATCTTCTTTTTTAACTGTAACTTCATAAAGAGTTCTAAAGGCATCATCGAAAACAATTTTATTCGTACTAGCATTTACTGTTCCTGAGGAGGGAGGCGTTAAATTGAAAATATTTACGAACTCTGTAAATGTTTTTATATTGCCTAGGCTATTACTTGTTAAATTCCCACCTATATCATATGAAAATTTATCAGCTCCGTTTATGGTAAAAACTGTCATATCATCGCAAGTTATTTTAAGTGCAGTCTTGGCTGCCACTATTGATTTTATCTTTGACCATTCAGGTAATTGAATAACATTATTACCTTCTGTATCGATTATTGATACTGAGGTAGAACTTTTTTGTGAAATTAAAATATAAGTATCGTCACCGGCCAAACCTCTGTAGTCTGTGTTATCATTTGTAGGAATAATTACATCATTGTTTGATGATAAATTTATTGTTGCCATCAGTCTTTCTCGCTGTTTTACAATTTAATAAATAATAATTTAGCTATATATATTAAAAGGTTAATCTAAGTGACATGTGGTAATTCGTCCCACTGTGTTGTATATCTTGGAGACAAATAATACTTCTTACTATCCCACTTTTCTTTATTCTTCGATCGTAAACCCCCATTAGCTATAGTCCCAGCTCCAAATTTTTTATTAAGTAAATCAACGACCTTCATGCGCTTATCAGATAGGCTATAATTTGTATTTTCAAAAAAATCATACTGATTTATACCTTCTGGTATTAAATCAAGAAGCATAATCCCAGCTTTTTGGTACAAATATCCTGGTCGATAAATCATATCTACCGCAGAAGATGTTAATTTTATTATTTGAGCTGTATCACTGCAAGGCGTGTTTAACCCAAGTACTATTCCTCCATTATACTGTTTTTCTTTATTAAATTTGTTTGTTTTTAAAAAGATATACACACTTTGCGCTCGAGTATTTTGATTTCGCATCTTCTCACAAGCGCGTATTGTATGCTCAACAATAAATTGTTTTAATATGGTCTTTTCACTAATAACGTTTCCAAAAGAACGAGAGCACATAATATTTTTCTTTGGTAATATTTCGTTAATATCGAGACAAGCCACACCCTGTAATTCATAAACAATACGCTCAACAACGACACCTAGATATTGCCTTATCCTGCGAGGGGATGAATCACGTAACTGTAACGCATTGCCAATACCGATCATCCTAAGCTTAGAGCCCCAACGCTTTGAAATACCCCATATATTTTCAATATTAATATCTTTAAGGGTTTCTTCCTGTTTTGTTTTCGAACTCAAATCAAAAACTCCATGATGATTATTTTTCTTGGCGAAAGTATTTGCAATCTTTGCTAAAGTTTTTGTCGGTCCAAGGCCTATTGAAACCGGTATTCCTGTCCATTTAAAAATACTTTCTTTAATTTTTAAAGCACCACGCCTAGAATTAGTTCCACTAGTTTGATTAAATTTTAAAAAGGCTTCGTCAATTGAGTAAACTTCTAAATTTGGATTAAATTCAGCAAGAGACATCATAACTCTATTCGACATATCACCGTATAACGGATAATTAGATGAATAAACCTTAACCCTATGCGCATTAATAAAGTCCCTATAGATATGAAAGGGAGCACCCATAGGTATATTAAGAGCTTTTGCCTCATTAGAGCGAGCAATAATACATCCATCATTATTGGATAAAACGACCACAGGTTGATTTATTAAACAAGGGTTAAAAACTCGTTCACACGATACATAGAAATTATTGCAGTCAACAAGAGCAAACAATGTTTTCAAGGCTAGACTTTATGAATTACATTAGTAACTACACCCCAAATAACTACATCATTATTTTCTGTTAACTTTATAGGTTTGTAATTATTATTCTCAGGAGAAAGAAGTGTGTCTTTTCCACTTTTTTTTAATCTTTTAACAGTCAGATTACCATCAACAGCTGCAATAACTACTTTTCCATTCCTAGCTTCTAAGCTTCTATCAACAACTAAAATATCTCCTTCGTGAATACCTGCGCCAATCATTGAGTCACCAGTAGCCTTGACAAAAAAAGTTGCAGAAGGGTGTTTAATTAAATGAGTATTCAGGTCAAGCTTTCCTTCCATATGGTCATCTGCTGGTGACGGAAAACCAGCATTAACTTTGTTGCTGTAAATTGGTAGAGATAAATCATAACTTTGTATAAAAGTCATAACACTATCAATCATACTAATAGGAATTCGTACAGGTTTGGTTACCTCACCAAACTTACCTTGGCCCTTTGGTCTTCCTGCTCCAGATCGTATTCCACCACTTGGCATAAACCCGTTTCTCCATAAATTTTTTATATAGAAACATTATTTTTGAATAATGTACACTATTCAAATAAATTTTGTTTGATTTTATCTGGATCCAGTATTGGGGGTGAACAAGTCTGCTCTTTACAAATATAAGTTGTTGCCTGGCTAACATTAGTCTTACCGAAAGCCGGATGATTTTTTGGCAAATCATCGTCAGAATTTATTATAGTTAGCATAGAATCATTGAGCTTTAAATTACCAATATTATTTACCATTTCTTTAACAACAGAACTTTTTGAATCACCAACTACAATAAAATCAACACCCTTATAAAAAGACTCAAAACCAGAAATCCAGGTACAATGACTAGAAAAATTTTCAGCTACCACCTTACCAAAGCTCTTTTCCAGCATGGAGATATTTTCTTTCAAATCAATTCGACCTGATAGCCTCCACCAGGTAACTAAAGTTTTAAAAAGAAGACCGTTTCCAGAAGGGGTTGCGCTATCGCTAGATATTTTCATCCGAATAGGAACATCATCTGCATTTACTGAGGTTAAATAGTACCCCCCTCTTTCCTCATCAAGAAAATATTTGTTCAAATACGATAATTGAGTATCAGCTATATTTAAATACTTTTCATTATGAGTAACGGTATAAAGAGAAATCGATGCATCAATTAATGCAACATGGTCATCTAGCATGGCTATTCCTCTAACCTCGTCCTCGCGCCAGCTATGATAAAGAACATCATCAATTATTAAATTATTTATAATAAATTCATAAGCTTTTTCTGCATGCTCAATCCAATCTTCATTATTAAATATTTTTGATGCCCTAGCAAGAGCCCCTATCATTAAGCCATTCCAGTCAGTCAAAATTTTATCATCTAGAAGAGGGGCCACCCTTTTCGCTCTCTCTTTAAGTAAAGTTGAACGCGATTTAATAATACTTTGATCAGAAAGATCGGTCACAGAACCATTAAAAAATAAAATATTATTTCCTTCAAAGTTTCCTTCTTCTGTAACACCAAAAATAGACTTAAATAGACTGGAGTCATTTTGCAAAAGATCGTCAATTTCTTTTGATTTCCAAACATAATATTTTCCTTCAACACCCTCACTATCTGCGTCTATTGCAGAACAAATTCCTCCATTACTAGTAATCATGTCAGAAACAACCCAATCTATCGTTTCCTCTACTCTAATCCTAAGTAAGGGGTCTTTTTCTATCTGATAAACTGTTGAAAAAATATCTATTAACAAAGCGTTGTCATAAAGCATTTTTTCAAAGTGAGGAACTAACCACTGGTCATCAACCGAATAACGAGAAAAACCTCCACCTAACTGATCATAGATACCTCCGTTCGATATCCTCCTAAGAGTCAAAAGAACTTGATCTTTAAAATCTTCCCTTCCCGTTCTTATAAAAGCTCTCCATAAATTATCAATTGTTGCCGTATTAGGAAATTTTGGCGCACCCTTTAATCCACCATTTTCTTTATCTGAAAAATTTAATAACTGGTCTGAAACTCTATCAAGAATATCAATACTCAAGCTCCCTGAAGAATCTTTTGTATTTTTTTTGCGTATAGCATCATCAATAGCTTTGTAGTTTTCAGAAATAAGAGTTTTATCATTTTTGTAAGCATTTGATATTCCAACTAAGATATTAGGAAAACTTGGGGTTCCATTTAATGGCTCCTTAGAAAAATATGTCCCCCCCCAAAAGGCTTTTTTCTCAGGGGTCATAAAAATTGTCATCGGCCAACCACCATGAACGCCCATTGCCTGAAGTGCTGACATATAAATTGCATCAATATCCGGCCGCTCTTCTCTATCAACTTTAATATTAATGAAATGTTCATTCATTAAAGATGCCACACCTTCATCTTCAAAAGATTCATGAGCCATTACATGACACCAATGACAAGCGGCATAACCAACCGATAGTAAAATAGGTTTATCTTCTTTTTTAGCTAAAACAAAAGCTTTTTCAGACCAAGGCATCCAATGAACTGGATTATCTTTATGCTGAATCAAGTAAGGGCTTTTTTCCATTGAAAGTAAATTTTTCTTAATGATAATTTCTCCTGCTTAAAATAAGGATAATTGTTAAGGATTAATACAAACCTTACCAATGACCTTCCTATCACGTAATTCTTTTAATGCTTCGATAGTTTGATCTAGAGGATATATTTTATGAATATGTGGATTAAGTGAACCATTGCTTATTAGTTTATCTATCATAGCAAAATGTTCTCTTCCTTCTTGGGGACTTCTTCTTCCGTACTCACCAGCTCTTACACCAATAACAGAGAAACCTTTAATCAAAGGCATATTAACTGGAATAGATGGTATTCTTCCAGAAGCAAAACCAACCACAAGAAGTCTGCCATTCCAAGCAATACATCTTATCGATTCATCAAAAACATCACCGCCAACTGGATCATATATAACATCTGCTCCTAAATTGTTTGTTATTTCTTTAACATGGTCTTTAAAACCTTTAGCAGGAGATAAAACAAAATCGGCACCATAAGACAAAAGAAAGTCTCTTTTTTCTTGTGTTGAGGCAACTGCAATAACCTTAGCCCCAATATATTTACCAATGTCAACAGCCGCCAACCCAACTCCTCCTGCAGCACCATGAACTAATAATGTTTCACCGGGCTTTAGATCACCTTTTGTTATAAGTGAAACATAAGCAGTCAAATAAGCAACAGTGTAGGTAGATGCTTGCTCCCAATTAAGGCCAAAAGGTTTTTTTCTTACCTTTATTTCAGGAACAACTAACTCCTCAGAAAATGATCCGGTAAAAGCGCTTACTATTACCTCATCGTCAATATTAAAATCTTTTATATCTGATCCAATTTCTACTATCACCCCTGACGATTCCATTCCTAGAGTAAATGGAATTTCTGGTTTATATTGGTATAAACCAGCAGTCATCAATAAATCAGGAAAGTTAACTGATGCAGAATTGACCTTTACACGAACTTCGTCAGGAGCAAGATCTTTTCTATCAAGATTTTCAATAGAAATATTTGAAAAATCATCCGATAAATTATGCACTACTACTGAACGAAACATTACTTGCTACCTAGGAAACCTTTGAGTAAGAAATTAACACATCTATCAGTGCATTCTTCAATACTAAGTTTTTTTTGTAAAATCATTTCTTGCGCAATAGTATCAACTACTGGGCGTGTGACCAAGGCAAAAAGATCAACATCAATTTTAGGAAAAATCCCTTCATTTATTCCTTCTACAACCTCCTCTTTTAGATAATCAATCTCTAAAATTATCTGAGGAGTAGCAATACTAAAATTCGTAACTAAATTATGATTATTACTCATAATGAGGTATATCTCTGGCTTATTATTAATATAATTTAAAAAAGTGGATATTTTAATACGAAGAAAATCTTCAAAATCTTTTGGTATATTGTGCTTTTGACTTCTTATATTTTCACCAATTTCTGACGCAAAGTCATCAAAGATAGCCACAAGGACCTCTTCTTTTGACTTAAAATAATTATAAAAAGTGCCAGATGCTAATCCAGTTGCACGAATAATATCCCTTACTGTTGCCTCAGCAACACCTTTATCAACAAAAACATTAATTCCGGAGGCAATAATCAATGAACGATTATTTGTTTTTGTTAGCTCTCTTTTGCTAGAAAATTCAATTTTTTTTTGGGATCTAATCATATTATTTCCAGGACTTTCTCTGGCGGCCTACCTATAACTGCTTTATCATTAAATACCACTATAGGTCTTTCTATCAAAATTGGGTTAAGGATCATTTTCTCCATAAGAAAATCATTTGATAAAGATGTATTAGAAAGATTTTCTTTTTTATAAATATCTTCGCCTTTTCTAATTAAGTCTCGCGGCTCATAATTTAGTTTATTCAAAACACTCTTTAACTCTTTAAGCGCCATCGGTGTCTTAAGGTATTCAATGATTTCAATATCACAATTCTTACTTTTAAGAATATCAAGCGTTTGTCTTGATTTTGAACATCTAGAGTTATGGTAAATTTTTACTTTCATTATTAGTTAACCTCCGCACCAACGGCTTCCGAAATATTACTATACCCATCCCTTTCAATAAGAGATGAAAGATCCTCATTTATATCCTTTATCAAATTTGGACCATTGTAAACTAGGCCAGTATACAATTGAATTAAGCTAGCTCCATTCTTTATTTTTTCATATGCCTTTTCTGCTGAATCTACACCGCCAACACCTATTAAAGGTATTTTACCATTTGTATATTTATAAGCCATTCTGAGTTGTTTGGTTGATATATCAAAAATAGGTTTACCTGAAAGACCTCCTTTTTCTAAAGTATCGGTTGATATTGAATCTCTTGAAATAGTTGTATTTGATATTATTAGGCCATCAATCTTACTAGATAATACTTTTTCACATAAATATTTAAGATTATCGGCTTCAAGATCGGGAGAAATTTTAAGAAGAATCGGAATTTTAATTAGTAAATCTTCTCTCTCTAAATTATTAATCTTATCTAAGAGAACATCTAAATTTTCTAAAACTTCTAAATTTCTTAGCCCCGGAGTATTTGGTGATGAGATATTAATTGTAATATACGATGCTAGAGTTGAGAAAAATTTTATCCCTTTGATGTAATCTTCAGAAAAGTCTTTGCTGTTTTTATTTGCTCCAATATTAACTCCAATAATATTGTCTCCAATCTTTTCTAGCTTAGTCTTAACTTCACTAAAGCCGACGCTATTAAAACCCAGCCTATTTATAATGGCTCTATCATCTTTTAATCGAAAAACTCTAGGCCTAGGATTACCTGGCTGTGGTTTTGGCGTGACGGTCCCAACCTCGGAAAAACCAAACCCTAAATTAATTAAATTATGAGCAACCTCACCATTCTTATCAAAACCAGCTGCGATTCCAATTGGGTTTTGAAAATTTAATCCAAAGACCTCAGATTGAAGTACTTTATATAATTTAGGTTTCTTAAATCTTGCAAATTTTAAATAATTAATTGTTATTCTATGAGCAATTTCAGGATCAAATAGAAAAAGCAAAGATTTCAAAAAAGAATAAAAAAACATTTTATAACTCTGTATAGTTCAAGACATTGTAGACTAAATAATCAATTCGTAGAACCCTAAGACACAGTATCGCGTAAATATGAAATTAAAGGAATATCTGCTGGTAACATTTTAGTTTCAAATAGCTCACTAGGACGGCACCACCTTAAAGACTGCCCCTCCTTGGCCTGAATAAAGCCATCCCATTCCCTACATATATACAAATAAATTATTACGGAAAAGTCTGGATATTCGTAAGTTGTAAAGGTAATGGGCGTGAAACAAGAGTCACTTATATCAACCCCAAGCTCTTCTTTTATTTCCCTTACTAAGCACTGATTGGGGAGCTCATCGTCTTCTAGTTTTCCTCCTGGAAACTCCCAATAATCCGCCATAAATTTATCCTTTTGACGTTGCGCTATTAAAACTTTATTATCAACATCAACCATAGCAGCTGCAGAAACCATTACTGTTTTTAGTTTTTTCATATTTTAAGTTAACTTCTATAATCTGAGTTTATCTGAACATATCCCTCAGTTAAATCACAAGTCCAAATATCTGAATCACCCTTGCCAATACCTAAATTAATATCGACTAGAATTTCATCTCCCTTCATATATTTTTTAGTCTTAGTTTCAGAATAAGATCTCGAAACTTCACCGTCTCTTAAAATTAAATTTTTTCCAATTTTTAAACTTATTTTTTTTGGCTGAATTGATTCTTTTGTTTTTCCTATTGCCATTATTATTCTTCCCCAATTAGGATCTGCAGCTCCAACAGCAGTCTTAACTAATGGAGAATCTGCAACAGATCTGGCAATTTTCTTTGCAGATGAAGAATTTTCTGCACCCGATACCTTTACTTGAATCAATTTTGTAGCTCCCTCACCATCTCTAACAATTTGTATTGCAAGATCGTGCATAATTTCACTAAAGGCCTTTCTAAATTCAATTAATCTAGGATCACCAGTCCTTGAAATAGGCTTACCGCCATCTTCTTTCATAGCTTTCCCAGTTGCAAAAACTAGAACAGTATCATTGGTTGAGGTATCACTATCTACAGTAATTGCATTAAAGCTATTTCTTAATTCTAGGTTCAATAAAGTCTGCAGAACTCTATTATCTATAGCAGCATCAGTAAAAATAAAAGCTAGCATTGTGGCCATATTAGGTGAAATCATTCCTGACCCTTTCGCAATACCAGTTAGTGATACCTCTTGACCGTCTATAACAATTTTTCTTCCAGACGCTTTTGGAAAAGTATCAGTTGTAGTAATTGCCTTTGAACAATTTTTCCAATTTGAGTTACTCTCCTTGAGCGACTGTGTTATTGATTTATTAGTGGGTCTAAGAGGAATCTGTTCACCAATGACGCCGGTAGAACATATAAAAATATCTTTTTCATTACACTTGAGTACTTTTTTTACGTTTGAGGATATTGATTTATTAATTTTTTTACCCTTAGCTCCAGTATAAGCATTTGCAAAACCAGCATTAACTATTAGCGCTCTAGCTTTGCCATCTACTATATTTTTTTTACAAAAAGTTACAGGTTCAGCGGGCACTCTTGATTGTGTAAAAACTCCAGCAACAGAGGTTCCTTTATCAAAAATAGCGGTAAAAATATCATTTCTACCTTTATATTTGACGCCTGATCTAGCTGTACCAATCTCAACACCCTTTATATTAGGTATTTTAGGGAAACTTTTAGGAGCTAGTGGTGATATTTTTTTAACCATTTTATTCTCTTTTTTATTAAAGGATTATATTAAAGGAAATAAACTATATATAATAATATTCCAATATCTTACTTAGTCTGGTTGACAACTTTCAACGCTCTTCCTACATGAGTATAAGAGAATTTGTATAAATAGTGGAACTAAAAATATATGCCAAGTCTTAACTCAATACTCAATAACGTTTTCGGATCAAGTAATGATAGAAAACTAAAAAAATTTAATACTCAGGTTGCTGCAATTAATCAGCTTGAAGCAGAGTATGAAAAATTAAGTGACAAAGACTTAAAAAATAAAACTTTAGAATTTAAATCCCGTATTAAATCAGGCGAAAGTTTAGATGACATTCTAGTAGAGGCTTTTGCAGTTGTTAGAGAGGCTGGAAAGAGAACTCTAGGGCAAAGACATTTTGACGTTCAGCTATTAGGTGGTCTAGTCTTAAATCAAGGTGATATTTCTGAGATGAAAACTGGCGAGGGTAAAACATTAGTAGCAACTCTCCCAGTTTATTTAAATGCTCTTAAAGAAAGTGGTGTTCACGTAGTAACTGTTAATGACTATTTAGCAAAGCGTGACTCTCAGTGGATGGGCCAGATCTATAACTTTTTAGGAATGACTGTTGGAACAATTACATCTGACCTAGATGAAGAAGAAAAACGAAAATCTTATCAAGCAGATATTACTTATGGAACAAATAATGAATTTGGCTTTGATTATTTAAGAGATAATATGAAATATAATATGGACCAACTTGTTCAAAGGGGTCATCATTTTGCTATTGTAGATGAAGTAGATTCTATTTTAATTGATGAGGCAAGAACACCTCTAATAATTTCCGGTCAAATAGAGGATAAGTCTCAACTTTATAATAAAATTGATAAAATAATTCCCAAAATTTCTTTAAATCATATTGATATTGATGAAAAATCAAAAAACGTAACATTGACTGACGAAGGTAACGAGTTTCTTGATGAATTATTAGTTAAAGAAAATCTAATGGATAAAGATTCAAGTATATATGATATGGAGAATGTAAGCCTTGTACATCACGTAAACCAGGCTCTCAAAGCTCATAAAATATTTAATAAAGATACAGATTACTTAGTTAAAGATAATCAAGTTATTATTATTGATGAATTTACAGGAAGAATGATGGAGGGCAGAAGATTTTCTGATGGTCTACACCAAGCCCTTGAGGCAAAAGAAAGGGTTATGATTCAGCCTGAAAATAGAACTATGGCCTCTATTACTTTCCAAAATTACTTCAGGCTATATAATAAATTATCTGGAATGACTGGAACAGCTAATACAGAATCAGAGGAGTTCCTTGATATTTATAATCTCGATGTTATTTCAATTCCTCCGAATATAAAAATCACAAGAAAAGATCATGATGATGAAATTTATAGAACTGCTGAGGAAAAATATAGCGCGATAATTGAATCAATAATCAAATCTAACAAAAAAGGGCAGCCTGTTTTGGTTGGAACTACAAGTATTGAAAGATCGGAATATTTATCGAAACTTCTTAAAAATAAAAAAATAGATCACAGTGTTTTAAATGCAAAATATCACGAACAAGAGGCTGAAATAATAGCTCAAGCTGGAAACTATGGAAAAGTGACTATTGCAACTAATATGGCTGGGAGAGGTACAGATATTCAACTAGGAGGAGCTGATAATTCAGATGATGGTAGAGCTAAAACTATTAATGCTGGTGGATTATACGTAATAGGTACAGAACGACATGAGAGTAGGAGAATAGACAATCAGCTAAGAGGAAGGTCTGGAAGGCAAGGTGATGCAGGAGAATCGAAATTTTACTTAAGCCTAGAAGATGATCTTATGAGAATATTTGGATCTGATAGACTTGATCTTATACTTAAGAAATTAGGATTAGAAGAGGGTGAATCGATAGTTCACCCATGGATCAATACCGCGCTAGAAAGGGCTCAGAAAAAAGTTGAGTCGAGAAATTTTGAAATTAGAAAAACACTTTTGAAATTTGATAATGTTATGAATGATCAAAGAAAAGTTATCTTTGAACAAAGGTTAGACTTGTTAAAACAAGAAAATGTTAATGAAACAATTAACGAAATGAGACTTGAGGTTGTTAATGAAATTTTAAATAAAGCAATACCAGAAAATTCATTTATTGATGATTGGGATTCTGAATTAATGGATAAAGAAATAAAAAGGATTTTTAATCTAAGACCACCCATTAAGGACTGGCTTAAAAATACTGAAATAGACTCGGAACAGATAGAGGTAAAGTTAAATCAATACTTTGATGAAGAGTATCTTAGAAAACGAGAAGGATTTGGCGAAGAAATTTCAGATAGCATAGAAAAATCTATTCTAATGCAAATAATTGATCAGAACTGGACCGATCACCTTGGCCAGTTAGAGGACCTTAGGCAAATAGTTGGGATTAGGGGTTATGGCCAAAGAGATCCTCTTAATGAGTATAAGTCTGAATCTTTTTTATTATTCGAAAACCTACTTAATAAATTTCGTGAGGATGTGACAAGAACATTATTTCACATAAGAATGGTATCGGATGAAGCAATTGAAAAATTAAATGAAAATAAAAACCAAATTGAAACTCATCATAATAAAGATCAAAATATAAACAAAAATCAAACAGTTAAAAATAAAACTAAAGATACAGAAATTGACCCAAATAATCCTAGTACTTGG
>JABHUT010000098.1 GCA_018658685.1 Alphaproteobacteria bacterium | reverse complement strand
TCCAAATCTAAAATTAACCTAAGAACACCGTGAGCTGCAGGGTGCTGAGGACCAAAATTAACTCTAAACTTATCTGTGTTTTTATTTGTCATCTAGATTCTCATTATCTAAATTTTCATCTGGGTACTTAACTCCCTCCCAAGGGCTCTCAAAATCAAAACTTCTGAATTCTTGCTTTAATTCAACTGGTTCGTAGATAATTCTTTTCTTATCATCATCATACCTTACCTCTACATAACCAGTAAGAGGGAAGTCTTTTCTTAAAGGATGACCCTCAAAGCCATAATCGGTAAGCAATCTTCTCAAGTCTTTATTTCCTATAAAATTAATACCAAATAAATCAAATGCTTCACGCTCATACCATTCGGCACAAGGAAAAAGTTTACACACACTTTTAATATTATATTTCTCATCTGTAAGAGACTTCACTCTAATCCTAGAGTTATTTGACATAGATAAAAGGTTGTAAACAACCTCAAATCGAATTTCTTTCTCAGGCCAATCTACTCCGCATAAATCGGTTAATTGAGAAAAAAGAAAACTATCATCATCCTTTAAAATCTTAAGAGCATCATAAATATCTTTATTGGATATATAAATTGAAAGATCCTCAGCTGAAACTTCATAATCAATAACATAGCTGCTTATAATTGGATGTGACTTTATATCTTCAAGCAATTCAGAATGATTTTTTCTTCTAAACATTTCTTTAACTATCTTTCGACAGTCCCCGTTCGTCTAATTTTTTTTTGTAATTGAAGAATTCCATACATAAGCGCTTCGGCCGTAGGTGGACACCCAGGAACATAAATATCAACAGGTACAATTCTATCACATCCTCTAACAACTGAGTATGAGTAGTGGTAATAACCACCTCCATTAGCGCATGAACCCATAGATATAACATATCTAGGTTCAGGCATTTGATCATAAACTTTTCTTAGTGGTCCAGCCATTTTATTAGTTAACGTACCTGCAACTATCATAACATCAGATTGTCTTGGAGACCCTCTTGGTGCTGTACCAAATCTTTCTAGGTCGTAACGAGGCCCATTAGCCTGAAACATTTCAATAGCGCAACAAGCCAATCCAAAAGTCATCCAATGCAATGATCCAGTTCTTGCCCAATTAATCAGTGACTCCGATGACGTTACAAAAAATCCTTTGTCAGACATCTGAGAAGAAAAATCATTTTTATCGTGCTCTAATGTTAATCCCATTCAAGCGCTCCTTTTTTCCACTCATAAATAAAGCCAATAGTGAGTATCGTTAAAAAAAACATCATTGAGAAAAAACCAAAAAGACCAATGTCACCAAAAACTATTGCCCATGGGAACAAGAATGCTACCTCTAAATCAAAAATAATAAATAAAATTGCAACTAAATAAAATCTTATATCAAATTTTGATCTAGCATCATCAAATGGTTCAAAACCACATTCATAAGGTGATAATTTTTCAGGGTCAGGGTTCTTTGGAGCGATTAGCAATGGTGGAATGATGAGCAACAAGGTAATGAACATACAAAGGCTCATAAAAATTATTATAGGTAAGTAATCTAGTAGTATAGACGGCATCCAACTTGCTCCTTTATCCCCCTACAAACTTGAATGCAATATATCCTTTAAACGAGCGATTGCAAACAAATTCGAAAGAAATTATTGGTTAAAAAATATCAATATTTAATAAGAAAAATAAGAGTTTTAATTTTTAAAAAACCTAGAGATTAATTTATATTTTAAGAAAGTCTAAAACCGCACTATTAAACAGTTCTGGCTGCTCAATATTAACTGCGTGTCCAGCATTAGGGATAATATTTTTTTGTGAATTTTTTATTTTACTATTCATATAATCTGCTGCAGATAAAAATGGCTTATCTTCTTCGCCAACAATTATCAAAGTTGGCACTGAAATATCAGGCAGAGATTTAATGATTCTATCATCTTTTTGAGTTAACATTCCTCTAGCTGCATTTCCGATACCGTGGCGATTCCTGATTTCGTATTTTTCAGCACTTTTAATGGCATATTTATTCCAACCCTCTCTTGCTTCATCATTTTTAAAACCAGGACCAGTATCAATAATTAAAAGCGAAGAAACCCTTTCAGGATACTTTCTATAAAAAGCTAAAGACATATACCCACCTAACGAAAAACCTCCTATTGAAGCCTTTTTAATATTTAAATGGTCAAGAATTTCTAACATATCCAATATAGTTTCTTCTTCACTATAATGAGTCATATCATCAGGGGCATCTGTGTTACCATGTCCCTTTAAATCCCATAGAATTAAAGTATTATTTTTAGAAAGAGTCTTAATCTGATTTTTCCAGATTCCTAGGTTATCAGAAAAGCCATGCGTCAAAAAGATAGCCGGTCCATTGCCGTATGTTTCAAAATGGATATTAACTCCACTACGATTTATCTTTGGCATATTTATTCCAAGCTTTAAGCTTTAATTTGACCTTTTATAGCACTCTTAGCTTTTGAGCCAAAAGGAGGTCTAAAAAGCCCAAACAAACCATCGAATTTTGATTGAGTATAGATAGTTTTGGTGTGAGAAAAGTTTTTAAAGCCCTCAACGCCATGATATGATCCTGTTCCAGATGGTCCAACGCCTCCGAATGGAGCATTATCTTGACCGACATGAAAAACAACATCATTTATAGTTACACCACCTGATGTAGTATTTTCTAATACATTTTGCATTTCTTCTTTGTCATCACCAAAATAATAAAGGCCCAAGGGTCTATCTTTAGAGTTTATATAATCAACAGTATCTTTAATACTGTCATAAGTTTTGACTGAGAGTATTGGACCAAAAATTTCTTCTTTCATAACCGATAAACTGTCATCTGGATCTACTATCAGTGTAGGAGGAATCTTATGATGTGCCTGCTGACTAAAATCTTCATTTGAAGGGTTAATTTCTATAACCTCAAAGCCTTTTTCCTTTGCTTCCTCGACGTAACCCTGAAGTCGATCATAATGTCTTTGATTTATTACAGATGTATAATCAGGATTATCCTTTAATGATGGATACATATCCGTTACAACTTTCTTCGATTGTGAGATGAATTCTTCTTTTTTATCTTTAGGGATAAAAACATAATCAGGAGCAAGGCAAATTTGACCAGCATTCATTGTTTTTCCAGCCATAACTCTATTTACAGATACTTCAAAATTAGATTTCTTTGAAATAATAACAGGTGATTTTCCTCCAAGCTCCAAGGTTACTGGAACTAGATTTTCTGAAGCAGCCCTCATTACATGTTTTGCTATTGAGGTAGCACCGGTAAATAAAAGGTGATCAAAAGGAAGTGACGAAAAAGCTTCTCCTAAATCCGGACCACCAGTAAAAACTGCAACCTCTTCTTCTGAAAATGCTTCTTCAAACATTTTTTTCATTAACTCTGATGTCTTTGGAGTAAATTCTGATGGTTTTATCATTGCTCTGTTTCCTGCAGCAAAAATGCTACCCAGTGGCCCAAAGGTTAAGGTTACAGGGAAATTCCATGGACTTATTACACCTACAGTACCTAATGGCTGGTACTCCAGTCTTAGTTTTGCACCTAAAAGCCCTAGTATAGATGGTGTAACTTTTCTTTTTTCTGGCTTTACCCATTTTTTGATATTTTCTTTGGCACTCTTTAGAGATCCAATTGATCCCGCTACATCGGCTAAAAGGGAGCTTTCAGTGCTTCTATGACCAAAGTCTTCTGAAATTGCTTCTGCAATCTCATTTTGATATTTTATTAATAAAGCTATACATCTATCTATCCACTCTTTTCGAGTTTCTACTGATAAAG
>JABHUT010000097.1 GCA_018658685.1 Alphaproteobacteria bacterium | reverse complement strand
GGAGAGCCTCTTGTAAGAAAAGGAATCTTGAGATTTATTTCAAATTTATCACGCTATATAGTTAGTGGAGATCTAAATGAAATTACCTTAACGACAAATGGAAGCCAGCTTAAATCATTGTCTGAAGATTTATTTCAGTCGGGTGTAAGAAGGGTCAATGTCTCCCTTGATAGTTTAAGTGAAAAAAAATTTAGTAAGATCACTAGGCGTGATGATTTATGCAATGTGATTGAAGGTTTAGAGGCTGCAAAAAAGGCAGGATTGAAAATAAAAATCAATACTGTAGTTATAAAAAATAAGAATTTAGATGAAATTGATAATATTATTTCTTGGTCCCATAAAAATAATTTTGATATTAGTTTAATAGAAACAATGCCAATGGGATTAACAGATAAAGACAGAATTGATCAATATATTTCTCTCTCTGATGTAAAGAAAATAATTGAAGAAAAACTCACACTTACCGATAGTAACTATAAAACCTCAGGGCCATCTAAATATTATGAAGTAAAAGAGACCAAAGGCCTAATAGGATTCATAACGCCACTGAGTAATAATTTTTGTGCTAGCTGCAATAGAATCCGTCTAACTAGTACAGGAAAACTATATATGTGCCTCGGGCAAAATAATAATATTGATTTTAGAAATTTATTGAGAGAAAGCGATAAGAAATCATTAAACCTTGCAATTGATACCGCAATGAAAAATAAACCAAAATCTCATGATTTTGATATTTCATACAAAAATCAAAAGCCTGCAGTTGATAGGCACATGTCGGTTACTGGTGGTTAGATAAACGATCTATAATTTCATTTTCTATTAACCATATCCTATCCTGACCCCACTGATAGTAGGGATTAGAATTATCAAAATTAGTGAGCTTAAAGGAAGGAACCCCCCATGAATTCCCAGAGTACATATCTTTAAGATTTTTTTCCAAAATACTTCTCCAATTATCAGTATTTAACTCAACTCTAATTTTATCCCAAGGCAAACCTAAGTCTTTTGATAACTTTTCAAGAAATTCTTCATTTCCAATATTGATACCATAAAAAAAAGAGGCTTTAGTTAGTTCCTCAAGGTACCTGAAGCCTAAACCATAAGAATCTATTATTGGAAAAAGAGAATATGCCTTATTAGCCGGAGAACCAATGGGTGAATATATATCCTTTATTATTGATCCGTATTTACGTCCTTCACGAGCTGAATCTGAAAGTATATATTTACCTTTATGGGTAGGAATTTTCATATTTCGCATTAACATTGGTAAAACTGGTTTCATTAATAGCTTGATAGGGTAGCTGTCTATTAACCTCTTAACTCTTTTAAAACTTATATATGTATATGGGCTGTTTAAGGATGGAAAAAATTCTAAAATCAAAGAATTATCTTTTTTAATAATTTGATTTGAATCAAATTTATATTTTTCTAATTTTTTAACTATATTTTTATCAGAATTATTTTTTTTAAGGCCTAATTCAATTAACCGTTCCTCCAAATAACCTAATCTATCAATTCCCCAGTAATTTTCGCCCTCGTAATGAAAAGAAGCACTAAAATAATACTCAAGGGATTGAATTTTTTTATCACCTTTAATATTAATATCAATAATTTTTTTGCTTAGAAGTTCCCTTTCTTTATCACTCAGATTGGAAGTAATTTCATTTAAACCAGTAATATTATTATCCCACAAAAGTGATGAAACCTTGAATATTAAATCAATATAATCATCCTGATTAATATCGGAAAAATAGTCTAAAATCTTATAAGCAAGTTTTTCATTTTCTTTTAAATAAAACTCTTTTGCTTCAAATTTAAGCCCATAAAAAGGAGCTATTTCTTTTGAATCCTTTAAACAATGTTTTCGATACATTGTTTTCTCAGGGGTGAAATTTTCTGAGGGCTCTGATATAAAAAATATCTCCAGCACAATATTGAAATTAGAGATAAGTTTTTTAATAACTTGGATTGTTAAGTGGGCATATGGATCAGACAAAGAGTGGAAGTAGAGTATAGTATGTGGCCTACCCTCTTTTACTCTTAATTTTTCTTTGGCCTTTCTTTGATTATAAAAATTCTTTTCACTAGACCAATTCATCATCATTTTATTACGAATTGGAGCAGTAATTTCTTTCTTAGAAAAAAAATTTATTAATCTGTTTTTTATCAATATGAATATATCTATTTTTTTGACTGAAAAACTAAACTACATCTGCAATTTTAAGTAACTGTTTGCCAAGGTTTTTTCCTTCAAACAATCGCGCTAAAGTTTCAGGACAATTCTCCAAACCCTCGGCAATATCTTCTTGATATACTATTTTTCCTTCTGATACCCACGTTCCAAGAGCAATAATTGCTTCTAAAAATCTATCGGCAAAATCAAGAACTATAAAACCCTCCATACGCCCTCTTTGGATAATTAGATTTGTAAGTGTAGACGGTCCAGGTGGAAGAGACTCCATTGTATAGCCAGATGATATTCCTCCACACATTACAATGCGCGCATTTTGTGCAATTGCAGCTAGAGCAATCTCTAAAATATTTCCGCCTACATTATCAAAGTATATATCAATACCTTTAGGGGCAAGCTCAGCTATTCTTGCAGCAACATCTTCATTTTTATAATCAATACATGAGTCAAAACCTGCCTCATTAACTACCCAATTACATTTGTCAGATCCGCCCGCAATTCCAATAACATTTTTAGCACCTTTAATTCTTGCAATCTGGCCAGCAACGGATCCTGTTGCTCCAGCCGCTCCTGAAACTAAAACTGTATCACCCTCTACCGGCTTACCGATATCAACCATTCCAAAAAAGGCTGTTAGGCCGGTAATTCCATAAATACTTAAGGCTGAAGTCGGTGGTATACCTTCTGGTACTTTTTGTATGGGCATAATACCTGAAGAACTATTAACAGTGGCATATTCTTGCCACCCAAACGAACCTTGGACTATATCTCCACTTTTAAAGTTTGAATCTCTTGAGTCTATAACTTGACCAACAGAGCCAGCACGCATTACTTCACCAATCTGAACAGGAGGTACATATGACTTTACATCATTTAGCCAACCTCTCTGAGTTGGATCAAAAGAAAGATATAAGACTTTAACTAAAATTTGACCCTCTTCAAGATCAGGAATACTCTCTTCAACTAATTCAAAATGATTGGAAGTTACTGCTCCAGTAGGTCTTGTTTTTAACTTTAACATTTTATTAGTAAGCGTATTGTTCATTTTTCTCTCCTTGCAACAATTGAAATTTATATAAAATTCTTCTTTAAAGATAGATTTATTTTGAATTTTCTAAATAGCGAACTTACGTTATAAATTAGATATGCGTTTTATAAACAAAATAAATTTTAAGCTCTGTTTTGCGATAACAGTTTTCCTAATGATTCTTTTAAGTCCTCAGCCCGAAGAAATCTCGGTTAACGCTTGGCGTGTAGCGGCTGTTGGATCGTTAATGGCAATTTTATGGGCAACTGAGGCAATACCATTATTTGTAACGGCTCTTTTACCTTTAATATTCTTTCCATTATTTGGAATTTCTTCCTTCTCAGAAGCTGCAATGCCGTTTTCAAATAAAAATATTTTTTTATTCTTAGGTGGATTTATTTTGGCTTTAAGTATTCAAAAATCGAATCT
>JABHUT010000096.1 GCA_018658685.1 Alphaproteobacteria bacterium | reverse complement strand
ATGCGTAGCTTTTTAAAATCCACTTTTTCCTCTTTATTTAATTTCGTCTAACATTTCTTGGTAGTCTAAAGAAGATATTTTTTTTCCATTTACAAAAACCGAAGGCGTACCATTAATTCCAAAGCTATTGGTGGCAATACTCATATTACTCTCAATTAATTTTATTAATTTTTCATCACTTAAACACACCTCAACCTCTGAAATTGATAATCCAAAATTCTTAGCAATAGAAAGTAGTCCTTGATAGCCACTTTGCATCCATTTTTTTTGTGTCTTCAACAAAACATTAATAACATCAAAATATCTATCGTCAGATACGCAATTAGCTATAAGAGTTCCCGCCATTGCGTATTGATCTAAAGGGAAGTCTCTAAAAATATACTTTACTTTCCCTGTATCAATTAAATCAGATTTTATTTTTGGAAAAGTTTCATTATGAAAATCAGAGCAATGAGGGCATGTCATTGAAGCATATTCAATAATGGTATTACTTGGATTTCCAATACTTATTGAATGATCGCCTTCTAGATCTCTTGATACACCATAAGAATTAGTTACTTCTAATTGAGCCCCTTGGTTGTTTAAAACTAAATTATTACTCACGTTACTCCCAATGCTTGAAAGAAGCATAGTAACTATGGCTAGCACTGCAAAAACTGAAATTAACAGAATAACATTTTTTCTTTTCATATTATAAATTCCCAACTGAGTCGTTTACCTATTATAGTTCATTTTTTCTCTTAAGAACTGTCTTTTCTAATTTAAAAAGAGCTTTTTCTAGAGCACTATCGCCTTTTTGAGATAATAATTCGCTTTCATCTTTGGAAAAAGAATCTTTGCCATCACTTTGGGGTGTTGTTTCTTGCTGCATTTGATTATTCGCAATGTCTAATGGAAGATTTTTAAATTGAATTTTATTCACAGCATTAAATCCGTAATAAGAGTTTACATTACTTATTATTTCTTGTTTTAAATATTCTAGCTCTAAAGCAACTCCTCCATCACAAGCAATCGTGAGTATACCCCCAGTCTTTTTAATATTTAATTTAATTGGCATAGAATTATTAAAAAACTTAGACCCAACTATTGTTTTCCAATTCTCCATGATATGATTCTGAGCAAACCCTTGTTTATTATAAAAAGATTTTGTAATTTTAGATACATACCATCCAAGTTGTGTTGGATTTTTAGGTTGTTTATTATTATTTTTCAATTTTAGTATTTATCTCATAAAAAGGTTTAAATGAATTACAATAATTTTTCAAAAAGCATTCTTAAATGGTATAGCCTAAATAAGCGAGATCTTCCATGGCGGTATAAAGATAATTCAAAAAAAGATCCATATAAAATATGGATTTCAGAGATAATGCTCCAGCAAACAACTGTAACAGCTGTTATTCCTTATTATATAAAATTTATAACTAAATGGCCTAATATTGAAAAACTGTCGAATGCAAATATTGATGAGGTTTTAGATTTCTGGTCAGGTTTAGGTTACTATAGAAGAGCAAAAAATCTTCATTTAACCTCGAAAATCATAAACAAAGAATATAATAATATTTTTCCAAAAGAAGAGGATCAAATAAAAAATCTTCCTGGTATTGGTGAATATACTTCTGCAGCCATAAGAGCTATAGCTTTTAATAAAGACGATACTGTAGTTGATAGTAATATTGAAAGAATTGTAGCAAGAGTCTTTCAAATAAAAGAGCCGATTATTAGAGCAAAAAAGAAAATAAAAGAAAGAGCAAAAAAACTAACTCCAAATAAAAAAAATGGCGATTATGCTCAAGCTTTAATGGATATTGGCTCAATGATTTGCTTACCAAAGAATCCTAAGTGTAACGCATGTCCTATTTTAAAATTTTGTGAAGCAAAAAAGAATTCTAATGAAAACATAATTCCAATAAAAATAAAGAAAAAAGTAAAGCCTGTAAGAGAGGGATATGTTTACTGGATAATTTCTTCAGATAACAAAGTTTTACTTAAAAGAAGGCTAGATAAAGGAATTCTTCCTGGTATGCTTGAATTTCCATCATACGGTTGGTCAACTGATGGTAATGAAGAAATTGACAAAAAAGTTCTATCAATAAAAGATTTTAAAAGAAAAAGAGGCAAAGTTTCTCATCAATTCTCTCACTTTAATTTATTATTAACAGTTTATGAAAAAAAAGAATTTAATGTAAATGACATAAATGGTATGTGGGTTGATAAGAAAGATTTAAGTAATTTAGGTTTGCCAACTTTGATGAAAAAAGTTTTTAACCACATTAACACTTAATTGAATTGGATAGAAGAATGGATGAGGACTATAGATCATTAGCCGAAGAGATTATTAAAGCGTCTCTTTCAAAGGGTGCGGATACCTCAGATATTATGATAGCAGAAAATCTATCTAAAAATATAGGGTGTAGACTCGGAAATATTGAAGAAATTGAACAATCAGAAACTAGGATTTTAGGATTAAGAGCATTTGTTGGTAATCGTAATGCAATAATATCTACTAATGATTTTTCTCAAAACTCTATCAATGAATCTATTGATAGAGTCATAAGTATGGCGAAATTAGCTCCAGAAGATCCGCTTTCAAAGCTCGCAAGTGAAACTATAGAAGTAATTCCAGATCTTGAGTTATTTGATGACTATGATCTTAACCCTAATGATCTTAAAGATTTAGCGCTGAAAACTGAGGAATCCGCTCTAAAAGCTAAAGGTGTTACTAATTCAAATGGAGCATCATCCTCCCAAAGTAAAACATCTTTCTGTTTATCATCATCAAATGGTTTCTCGGGTGTTTATAAAAAAAGTAATTTCTCAATTTCTTGCTCAGCTATTGCTGGCGATGAATTGAATATGCAAACTGATTATGAATATGACTCAAGAGTTTTTTTTGAAGATCTTAAAGATGCCTCGTTAATTGGGAAGCAGGCGGCAGAAAATACAATTTCAAAATGTAATCCAAAAAAGATAGAAACATGTAAATCTGACGTAGTTTTTGATCCAAGAGTCTCTAGAACCCTCCTTGCTCACTTTGCATCTCTTGTAAATGGCGCTTCCATTGCTAGAGGCTCTAGCTTTCTAAGTGAAAAAATGAATACTAAAATCTTTAATAAGGAAATTAATATTATTGATAACCCAAGTATACCAAGAGGTTTAGGCTCAAAACCTTTCGATGATGAGGGTTGTGAAATGAAAAAATTTAATATTATTGAAAATGGAACTCTAAAATCTTGGTTTCTTGATACTACAACAGCTCAGCAATTAGGAATTAAATCTAATAACAGAGCTTCAAGAGGAATGTCATCACCACCTAGCCCAAGTCCAACAAATATGTTCATAGAGAATGGTTCCTATTCAAAAGATAGAATTATTAATAACATTAAGGATGGTTTTTATGTTACCGAACTTATAGGTCAAGGAGTTAATTTAATCACAGGTGATTACAGTAGAGGAGCGGGAGGTTTTAAAATTGAAAATGGTGAAATTTCTTTTCCTATAAACGAGGTTACAATAGCTGGTAATTTAAAAGATATGTTTAATAGAATGATTGTAGCAAATGATCTGGAATTCAAGTACTCATTAAACTCT
>JABHUT010000095.1 GCA_018658685.1 Alphaproteobacteria bacterium | reverse complement strand
CTAAGTTTAGTAGTCCTGAAGGTCAAAAATTTCAAAAGAATTCAAGTAAAGTTAGAAAATTAATTAGTACTAACCTTATGTTCCTTGTTAAGAGTTGGAATAACTAAGTTATAATTTTTTATTATTTAGTTGCTTGCAGTTAAAATAAAGCCCGCTATATTTTGTAGCGGGTTTTTATTTTGGGGAAAAAATGTCTGATCAATCTTTATGGCCGAATAAAAAATATGCTTGGTTTCTCACTACACTTTTATTAATCACTTATACTGTATCCTTTATTGATAGAGCTATGATTAATCTTTTAATTGATCCTATTAGAGATGATCTAGCTCTTTCCGACATTCAAATGGGTCAAATTTTAGGGCCAGGATTTATGATCAGTTATATACTTTTTAGCCTTCCTGTTGGCCGAATGGTAGATAAATTTAATAGAATTGCTGTTTTAATTGGAGGTATTCTTCTTTGGAGTATAGCAACAGCAGCACATGGATTTTCAAGCGACTATTATAGTTTATTTGTTTCTCGTGCTGGTGTAGGCGCAGGAGAGGCAGCAGTAACACCAGCATCATGGTCGATTATAGCTGATTTATTTCGTCCCGAGGAAAGGGCTTTCCCAATGAGTTTTTATCTTATGGGTCCTTATATTGGTCAAGGTCTTGCACTTCTTTTTGGTGGGTTAATTATACAGCTTTACACAGTTCCAATTGAGTTCTTTGGCTTTACTCTTGAGCCTTGGCAAATGATTTTTATACTTATTGCAATCCCTGGCTTCCTTTTATCTTTTGGTCTAGGCTTTCTATCTGATCCAAAAAGAAAAGGCATTATTAATAAAGAAAAACAAAAAGATGAGTCTTTTGTTGATGTTATTGCTTATATTAAAGGAAAATTTTCAGCTTATTTTACCCTAATGATTGCCGCATCATTTATAGTTGTTCTTCTTTATACTTTTCAAGCATGGGTTCCTACATATATAGCAAGAGTCCATGGTTGGGAATTATCAAGAGTTGGTTATCTTTTTGGAATTGTAACTTTAATTTCTGGATCATTAGGCGTCCTCTCAGGTCCTGTTTTAGAGAGATTCCTTAAAAAAATAGGATTTAAGAGTCCAACACATTCTGTTTTTCTTATTTCGGCATCAGCAGTAGCAATCATCCCTGCTTTAACTTTCTTATTTGTAACAGAGCAATTTGTTTTGCCAGGAATGTTTGTAATAAGTTTTTTTATTACTCTCCCAATGGCTTGTTTCGCCTCTGGCTTACAAAAAATGACACCTCAAAACTATAGAGGTTCTGTTTCAGGTTTATATGTATTTATTATGAATATTGTAGGCTTAAGTCTTGGACCAACAGTAGTTCCTTTTTTTACTAGCGTTATATTCCAAAGTGACATGTCTATTAATTTGGCATTAAGTTACACGTTCTTAATTTTTGGGCCTTTGTCTTTCGCCATTTTCTTTCTTGGAAGGAAGTCACTTATTACAGAGTTGGAATCTAATAATTAAACTCTAAAAGAAGAAATTGGTGGAGCCAGACGGGATCGAACCGACGACCTTCTGGTTGCAAACCAGACGCTCTCCCAACTGAGCTATGGCCCCACTGATAAACCCTTATAGGGCAAGAGAGAAAATACCTCAACAGGAAATATTAATTATTGATGTAAATCTTTGCTGTATCCTGCAATTGTTTTTGCAGTAAGACTTTTTGAAATTTCTTTCGATGTTTTTTTAGTTTGAAAAAAATAATCTGCCAACATATTTGTAATACCCCAATTATAATTTTCATTATGAAAATGATGCTGCATATGAGCTTCTTTGAGCGTTTTTCCTAATGTTGTTTTTGGTTTATAGTTTTTATGATGATGAGCTAAATGTATCCATTCATAAAAAAGATAATATAAAAATGTTGAAAAAATTGGGACAACTGCATTTGTAAAGCTTAAGCACAAAATTGAATAAAAGAGATATGTCTGAACAAATAGAGTAATTATTGCTAATGGCGGAGCAAATTGAAGATTTATATTGTCAGGCTCGGCATGGTGTCCATGATGAAGTTTAATTTGGAAATCTCTCATCCAATTTTTATTTGGGGTCAATTCTTTATGAAGAATAAATTTATGAGCATACCATTCATAAAAGGGTGCAAATATAACTGCTAGGATCATTAGTGGCCATTTACTCCATAGGTCCAGATAATTGACAAGCAAGCCGGAAATAATTGAAAACAGAATTAGAAATCTAATTGTATTATGTTTAAAAAAATTTTGAAAAATATTTATCAATGAAATTCTTTCTAATGATCTCTCAAAAAAACAGGTGCATTTTTTGAGGATTCAGTTTTTGAAAAATAATATCCATCTACATTAAACTTGACCAAGTCTCCTTCTTTTTTAATTTTATTTCTTAAAATCCATGAGGTCATTAATCCCCTTGCCCGTTTT
>JABHUT010000094.1 GCA_018658685.1 Alphaproteobacteria bacterium | reverse complement strand
GGCAACTATTGCTCCATTAACTTCTCGTGGTTGGTGGAATGAACCAGCTACATTTGGTATTACGTTTGCAGCGTCTTATTAAAAGTAGTTACTAAATAAAGTTAATTAAAGGGCGCTTCATGCGCCCTTTTTTTATGTCTCAGATTTAAGTCTAAAATTATTTATAATATAAATAGTTTATATTTATTATTTCAATAGTTTGACATTTGATAAAATTCTAATACTCTATTTTTGCTAAAAGTATAATTAATAAAAAAAATCAAAAGCATTCCCTGGGAGGGACAAAATGACCTTAATAACAAGAATTCTAATTTCACTGACTATTTTTTCAATAATGTTTCCTTTAAGCTTTTCAGTTTCAGCTCAAGAAGAATCATCAAGCTTGGTTATTGAAGAAATTATTGTTACAGCAAGAAAAAGGGATGAGTCAATTCAAGATGTCCCTGAGGCGGTAACTGCCATAGCGGCTCAACTTAGAGAATCAAGTGTTAGAAGAATAGATGATATTCAAAATTTTGCTCCAAATCTTATAATAGGGAGATCTCCAGGTATTGGCAGTGGTGCTGGAATAACAATTAGAGGTATTTCAACTTTAGACGTTGATAAAAGTTTAGAGCCACCTGTAGGTGTTGTTATGGACGGAATGTTCTTAGGTACGGCTAGCGGGGTTCTTCTTGAAAATTTTGATATTGAACGTATTGAGGTTCTTCGTGGTCCTCAAGGAACACTATTTGGTAAAAATACTACAGGCGGTGTTTTAAATATTATTCGTACCCCTGTTACTATGGAGTATGGGGCGGACATAAGTATGACCATAGGTGATTTTGGTCGTCAGGATTTCAAAGCTGTTATAAATGTTCCAATTATTGAAGATAAGATGGGCCTTAAAATATTTGGCGCAAGTATTCAAAGTGATGGTCATGTTTATAACTCAACTCTGAAGCGTGATGTTGGTGGTGATGATAAGGTAAACCTTGGCTTTGCTGCTCAATGGGAGCCAAATGAAAATTTAAGCATTAAACTTCATCATGAAATTATGAATGATCAAAGTGAGCAAGGTGCCTATGTTAACAGAAATACTGTTGGCATGTTAGCCTGTACTATCACTCAAATTGGTTTTGACCCTTATAATGGCTGTGAAAAAGATGCAAATGATGGCCCTGATCTTACAGAATCAGATGGGTCAAACTTTAGTGATAATGAATATAAAACAACTATACTTACTGTAAATTATGATACTGAGAATTTTCTTTATACATTTATCTCAACTGATAGGGATATGGATGAGCAAAATATGCAGGATTTTGATGGATCTCCAGCTCGTCTATTGAGAATGAATTATTATAATGATTGGCATCAAAAAAGTAACGAATTTAGAATTACATCACAGTTTTCTGATAAATTTGAATTTGTCGCTGGTATATATGATTGGGAAGTAGACTATACTCAGAGGTGGGATGTTGGAGACTTACATTACAGACTTTCGCAATTAGGTCTTCCTTACCCTGGATATACACCTACAACTCTTAATTCTAATGGACAATCACAAGTAACAGAATCTATTGCTATATTCTTCTCAGGTGACTGGCATATTAATGATAAATTGACTTTAACAGCTGGATTCCGTTGGACTGAAGAGGAGAAAGATTTTGTTGGCGGTGATAGAGGGATGCCTTGGGATCCCCAAAGTCCTGATGGAGATATAATCCCTAATACTATTCCGCCATTATTTAATCCTAGGCCTTATCAAGGAAAATGGGATGAAACAACTCCAAAAATTGGTATTCGATATCAACCAAATGATGATCTTATGTTTTTTGCCTCATATAGCGAAGGTTTTAAGAGTGGAGGATTCTTTGGACGTCAGGCAAACTTTAATATCGACCCATCTTATGAGCCAGAATATCTTAAGAATATAGAGCTTGGTTGGAAATCAACATTAATGGATGGAAGAATGATTTTTAATGGTTCGATTTTCGAAGCGAAATACGAAGATAAACAAGAATCCATTTTAATACCTGTTGATTTATCTAATGTTGCAACCGTTGTTCGTAATGCATCATCTTTAGATATGACAGGGCTTGAGCTTGAACTTGTTTATCAGATTTCTGAGTCTTGGGATATTATGGTTAATGCCGGCTTTATGGATACTGAGTATGCTGATTATTTTGCTGATTTAACTGGTGACCAAATAGTTACTGATAACTCTGGCTTAACACCTCGCAATACCCCTGATAGTACATATGGTGCAACAACATCATATGTAACACCTTTGGGAAATGGCGAGTTGAAAACAAGATTATCATATAGGTTTAGAGATTCAGTAGAGTCAGATGCTTCTAATAATTCACTTGGAACACTTGATACGCTCGAGGATTTGAGCGCCACAATTAGTTTTTCTATGGATGAGTATACTATATCAATTTATGGCAGAAACTTAACTGATGAAAGAGAGCAAAGATGGTCAACTATTGATCCGTTAACTGCAAGAGGTTGGTGGAATGAAGGTACTAGCTATGGTATCGAATTCTCTGCCTCTTTTTAAGAAAACCAAGTTAAAATAATTAAAGCGACTATATTAAATGGTCGCTTTTTTTTTGTTTAAAAAAATGTAATATTATTGGATAAAATTTAGGGGGTCTGTTTTGTTTAATTGTAAAAAATTTTTTCTTTTCCTTTCTTTTCTCATGATATTTCCAGTTTTTGGAAATGCTGTTGAATATTCTACTGGAGTAGATAAAGACTACCCTCGCAAACTTTTATGGGGTGATACTCACTTACATTCCAATCAATCTGCTGATGCCTATACAATTGGTAACTCAAATTTAACACCCAGTGATGCTTTTAGATTTGCTCGAGGCGAGGAAGTAATTTCTGAGAAAGGAGTTAGAGCAAAATTAAGGGTTCCTTTAGATTTTTTAATGGTTTCCGATCATGCAACATTTCTTGGTATGTTTAAAAGAATTGAGAATAGAGATCCTGAAATTTTAAAAACACCTCTTGGTAAAAGGTGGAGAAAATATATGGATGAAAATGATCCTAATTTATTTACCGAATTTGTTGATGGGTTAAATGGATTATTAGATGATACATTCTCAAAAGAGGATTATATACCTATTTGGAAAGAGATAACTGAAAATGTTGATAGTTTTAATCAGCCAGGAATTTTTACTGCCTTGATTGGCTATGAATGGACGCCAGCACCAACTGGAGATAATTTACATAGAGTAGTAGTTTTTAAGGATGATGCAAAATTGGCACAAAAAATTATTCCCTTCTCTGCAATTGATAGCCGTAAACCAGAGGATCTATGGAATTTTCTTAAAGAATATAATTCTTCTACTGGGGGAGAAGCTATATCAATTTCTCATAATAGTAACATAAGTGGAGGAAGAATG
>JABHUT010000093.1 GCA_018658685.1 Alphaproteobacteria bacterium | reverse complement strand
TGGTTTATATTTCCATTTCACTATTGTTCTCATAGCAGATCTATTAAATATACCGGGGGGATCTGCATCAATAACTACTGGATTAATAACAGCTCCTGTTTCAGTAATAGTGAATTCAACTAAAACCCAACCTTCAATACCTCTTTGTGTAGCCCTTCTAGGGTATTGTGGCGGAACTTTAACAATAGGTAAAACATCCGCATCAGTAGAAGCTGAAAAGGCACCAAATTGAGGACCCCCGAAATCAGGGGTAGATACGCTTTCCGAGTTCATTTCAGGTCTAGGTGTTTCTGGTATATCCATTTCAGGTGGGTCAGGCTCTTGTTCTTGCTCAGGTCGATTTGGTTTCTTTTTTGCTGTTTGGGTTTCTGTATCTTGAAGCTGTCTTAAGAAGCTTATATTTATACTTGCTCCCTCATCACCAAGATCAAATTCATTGCTTGTGACTAAAGCTTGCATAACTAAAAATAGAAAAACAGTTATTACTGCTGCAATTGGAACTGCGGAAGCTCTGCTGTCAATCTGACTCAATGAGTCACGTAAAGATAATTCTCCAACCTTAAAGTCTAAAATATTATTTATTTGTGTTTTTATTTTATTTATTAATTCAGACAATTTTATATCCTATTTTTCAGAAGCAGCAATAGAGTATTGCTCAACACCAGCTAGTCTAACAGCATCAATAACTTGAACCATCAATCCAACCTCAGATTTTTCATCTGCTTGAATAACAGCTCCGCCTTGTGGATTTTCAGCATGAAGCTTTTCAACATTAGCTTGAACTGCATCCATATCAACCATTCGCCTATTAATCCATATTTCATTTTTATCGCTAATTGCTATTAAAATACCAACTCTATTTTGCTGTTGAGCTGTTTCAGAATCAGGTCTTGTTACATCAATTCCAGACTCTTTAACAAAAGTTGCAGTAACAATGAAAAATATAAGCATTATGAAAACAATATCGAGTAGTGGTGTAATGTTAATTTCACTCTCTTCTTCAACTCTAACTCTGCGTCTCATTATATTCTCCTTATTCCTTTATACTTTATGATAGAGGTAACTCGTCCTCAACATTTGCAATAGCTTTTCTAGTTTTTGATTCAATTTGAGCAATAAAAAATATCCCAGAAAGAGATGTAACCATTCCAGCCATAGTAGGTAATGTTGCCTTAGAAATACCAGCAGCCATAGCTCTAGCATTTGAAGACCCGGTAATTGCCATAACATCAAAAACCTCAACCATTCCTGTAACGGTTCCTAAAAGACCAAGAAGCGGTGCTGCAGCAACAAGAGTTTTAATATAAATTAAACCTCTTTCACTCGACTGCTTAACCTCGCTTATTAGTTTTTCTCTTATTCTTCTGGCAAACCAAGAGTCATGGTCTTTTCTCTTATTCCATGATTCAATGGTTGTAGATGCAATAGTTTTATGAGCAGTTGCAAAGTGCCAGTATCTCTCAATAATAAGTATCCACATTACGAAAGTCGCTAACATTAAAGCTAATAAAACATCACCACCAAGCTCTAAGAAGTCTCTTACACTACTAAAGGCAAGATCTGGTCTAATTAATTTTAAAAGGAAATCACTCATTTAAGTCCTCAAAGTTAAATAAACTAAATTACTTGGATTCTGCTCTAGCAGCAATCAATCCAGCACTTTGTTCGTCAAGAATTTGCTGAATAGACCTACTTCTTGTTTGAGCAACTGAATGCAATAAAACAAGAGGAATAGCCGCTGTTAAACCTAATACTGTTGTAACCAATGCTTGCGAAATACCGCCAGCCATTAATTTTGGATCACCCGTACCAAACAATGTAATTGCTTGGAAGGTAACAATCATACCGGTAACTGTTCCGAGAAGCCCAAGAAGAGGTGCAACAGATGACAACAACTTAATAAAGTTAATACCTCTTTCTAGTGAGGGTAATTCTTTTAAAATTGCATCATCTAATTTTAGCTCTAAAGTTTCAACATCAGCAGACTTGTTAGAGTGGTAGGCACTCAGCACTCTTCCAAGCGGATTACTATCGCTTGGATTATCAACATCTTTTGATTGAGCGCTTACAGCTCTAGCAGTAAGAGTTAATCTAAAAATTCTTTCAATAGACAGGACTAATCCAACAGCTAAAAGTGCTAAAATTATATAACCAACAACTCCACCTTGACCAATACGCTCAGATAAACCGGGTGTTTGAATTAATAAACTTAAGATAGCACCACGCGATGGATCAATAGCTCCTTTAACTATTTCACCTGCATCACCATCTACTATATTGTCACCCAAGTCTAAAAATCTTGCTTGCGGTTGACGACCAAGAACTCGGTATCTCTCGTCATCAGGTAAATACCCTAAGAAATTACCTTTTCTGTCAAAAGCTGTCCATGGTCCAACACGGATAACTTCCTCTTCTGAGAAATTACCATCTGTATCAACAATTGTTCCAGTAAAGTGCTTAACCTCACCTTGAGCATTCATTTCTTCAAGTAAATGATACCATAACATTTCTAATTCTTCGTTTGATGGAAGAGCCTTTGATTTAGCCAAATCAACCAATGTATCAGAACGCCCTTGAAGCTCACCACTAATAATTGATTCTTTAATTTGAGCTCCCATTTCACTGGCTGTACCTCTAACAACTCCGAATAGCTCACCAAAAGCACCTAACCTTTCAGCCTTAAGGTCTTCAAGTTCACTTAATTTAACATCATTCTCATCAAATGTTCTTTCTAGAATTACAGCTCTATCTTCTTGAATTTGTAAATCAGCTAAAGTTTTTTGAAGAACTTTATCTTGAGTACTTTGCTCGGCCATGAATTTGGCGACTCTAGCTCTATTTTCTTCACTATCATATAATGCTTCTTCTTGAACTTTCATAAGAAGCTCATTCAATGAAGTAATTTCTTTAGGAATCTCTACTTCTTCGTCTTTTGCTTTTAAAGGTAATGCTGATAAAGCAAAAATTGCTAAAAATACAAGACCGAATTTACAAGAATTTTTAATTAATTTTTTCATTTTACCACCCTTACTCTGAAGTTACTTCAAGAGGCACAACCATTAAATCTGGTGCCGCTTGCTCATTAGCTATACGAATACCCATTTGGATTGGAGTTCTGTATGAACCACCTAATTTTTTCCAATCACCTAACTTTCGACTCCAAACAGCAGCCTCATCGCCATCAAGTGTCTGGTAGATATATGAATTTCTTCCAATTCTTAGAAAATTTACTGTCCTATCATCGTCAGGGCTTACTTTTCCTGTGTAAGCTTCAATAGTTCTTCCATACTCATTTTCAATTTCATAAGCTTCTGAAATTTTACGATATTTTTCAGCAGGAGATGCATCAGGATTATTCATTAAATTTCTAAGACCAGCTACCCTTTGACGTCTTTCATTTATTAGAAATGGAACATCAAGCTCAACAAAACTATCAAGAGCATCAATCATTTTAAACATTAGAGGCATTACAGATCTTGTAAGACTACTTATACTAGCAATATCTTTTTCAACTCTAACCATTTTTCTTTCTTGACGATCAATAAGAATTGCAAGCTGATCATTATAAAGAGTTAAATCTTTTAACTGTTGAAAGTTCTGTCTGAATTCTTGAACAATTGTATTTGTAGAATCATCAATAGCATCAATTTCTGACTGAACCTCTTTTCCAGACTTATTGGATTGGGCAAAAAGTGATTTAACAGGATCTAACTGAACAGTTGGATCAATCTCTTTTTGAGCTTTCAAAGACAAAGTTGAAATTAAAACCAGACCTAGTACTGGTACAAAAGACAACAGAGCTGTTTTTATAAAACGAAAATTTAAAGTCATTTCAGTCCTCTCTAAAATATTTTTTTATACATCTAAGAATATAGTCATGAACTATAACAATCATAAAACATAAATTACAAATTTATTAAAATAAAACCCCAAGTAACTAATTTAATAATTATTATAAACCCCTATGTTAATCTTATTATTAATTTCATAAAAAGACTAACAGCAGAAATTATTAGCAGTCATGTGTGATATAATCAAACCCCAAAATGAATTTTTTTTATTTTTTTAAAAAAAACATTAAAATCCTTGTATTGCCTAGGTATTTAATTTATATATTCTTAAAGATGACGGATGCGTCATTTTTTATTTTTCATTTTTTTTAAGCAAAACTTAATTATTGAAGGGAATCATGGGTAAGACTACTAAAACAGCAATAGCAGTTCTATCATTTTTAGTATTCTGGATGTTATCTGGAATTTTTTTTAGTGATACTAAAAATAATGCTGAAATATCTTTGAAAATAAATAATGAAGAAAGTTTAATTAATGTTAAGGCAAAAGTATTTTCTTCAGAATCAAGACTTGCTTCGGTTACAATTCAAGGTAGAACTGAAGCTAACAGAAGCGTCCTTATCTCTTCGGAAACAAATGGAATAGTCCAAAGTATCTTAGCCGACAAAGGGGATCAAGTTAAGAAAGATCAAATTATATGTAAGCTATCTGTTGACTCTAGAAAAGCCAAATTAGATGAAGCTGAAGCTCTAATGAGACAAAAAAAACTTGAATGGGAAGCATCAAAAGTTTTAGTTGAAAAAGGATATCGATCACAAACAAAAGCTGCCGGATCCAAAGCAGCCTTCGATGCATCCAAGGCTTTAGTTATTCAAATGCAAAATGAATTAGAAAATATTTATATTAGAGCACCATTCGATGGATTTTTTAATGATAATTTATCTGAAGTAGGAGACTTCCTTTCAATAGGAATGCCTTGTGGACAAATAATAGATTATGACCCTATTTTAGTAACAGGACAAATATCCGAACAAGAAATCAAAAAAGTTAAAACTGGAGTAATTGCCAAAGCAACTTTATCAACCGGAGAAAAGTTAGACGGTTTAGTAAGCTACATATCAAAAACTGCTGATAAAAAAACTAGAACTTTTAGAGTTGAAATAAAAATTGATAATCCAGACTTTAAAATTAAAGATGGAATGACAACCGAATTATTTTTACCTACACAAAAAGTTAGAGCACATTTAATACCACCCTCTTCATTAACATTGGACCGTGATGGAAAAATCGGAATAAGGCATATAGTTGGCAATAATAAAGTAGTTTTTTCTAGTGTTGAGATAGTTGGTGATAAAGGAGAACTAGTTTGGGTTACCGGACTACCTGATAAAGTAACAATAATTACAGTAGGTCAGGAATTTGTAATAGAAGGTCAAAAAGTAAATTATACACTAGAGAGTTCTAAAATTGATTAATATTATAGATTATATAATGGCTGCAAGACGAACCGTCGTCTTCTTGATGGGGATAGTTATTTCTATTGGCCTTTTAACTTATATAAATATAGCAAAAGATGCAGAGCCAGATATTGATATTCCATTGATATACATAGGTGTTGCTCATCAAGGTATTTCGCCTGAAGATGCAGAACGATTAATAGTTAAACCATTAGAAAATCAATTAAAAACAATTGAGGGCCTTGAAGATATGATGGCAACCGCAGTTAACGGTTTTGGCTCTGTAATGTTAGAGTTTGATATTAAATTTGATAAAGATAAGGCTCTGGGTGATGTAAGAGAAAAGGTTGATATGGTTAAATCTAAACTACCTTCTGATGCTGAAGAGCCGGTAGTTATAGAATTTAATATGGCTGAAATGCCTACTTTAGTTATTTCCTTATCGGGGGATGTGCCAGATAGAACATTATTTTATCACGCAAAAAGACTTCAAACAAAAATTGAAGCTATACCTGGAATCCTGGAAGCGCCAATAACTGGTGACAGAGAAGACTTAATGGAGATACTTGTAAGTCCCTCTAAATTAGAAAATTATAATATATCTCTTATGGACCTGATTAAATCTATAACTAGTAACAATAGATTAGTTGCCGCTGGTTCTATAGACAAAGGACAAGGAAAATTCTCAATCAAAGTGCCTGCCGTTTATGAAAGTGCACAAGATGTATACAATCTAGTTATTTTTTCCTCAGGAGAAGGAACGGTTACTCTTGGAGATGTTGCGGAAATTAGAAAAACATATAAAGATACAGAATCTTATGCGCGAGTTAACGGTAAACCTGCTGTAGCTCTTCAAATAAAAAAGCGTATAGGCGAAAATGTTTTAGATATAAATAAAATTGTAAGAAAAGAATCTAAAAAATATACAGATAGTCTCTCAGAAAATATCAAAATAGATTTTACAAGCGATAACTCTGACTATATTTTAGAAATGCTAAGCTCTCTTCAAGCCGCTGTTATCAACGCCATAGTATCTGTGATGATTCTTATAATTGCAGCTCTAGGAATAAGATCTGCATTGATGGTAGGTATTTCAATTCCAACTTCATTTCTTCTTGCAATAACAATATTAGGAGCAACAGGCGGATACATTAATATGATGGTTATGTTTGGGCTTTTAGTATCGGTTGGGCTTTTAGTTGATGGTTCTATTGTCATGGTTGAGTATGCCGATAGAAAAATGGCTGAAGGCTTAAACAGGCTAGATGCTTATACACAATCTTATAAAAGGATGCTTTGGCCAATCGTATCTTCTACAGCAACTACTTTAGCTGCCTTTTTACCTCTTATATTATGGCCAGGTGTTTCAGGGGAGTTTATGAAATGGATGCCATTTATGGTCAGCCTTGTTTTAATTTCATCACTATTTTCAGCATTAATATTTATACCTGTAATGGGCTCCCTATTTGGAAAAACTGAACAAACTAATATCACCAAATTGAATCAAAATTTCGATGTTAAGCAACTTACTGGATATACTAAAGTCTATGTCAAAATATTAAGTAGGCTCATTAAAGCACCGATAGTGACAATTGTTTCTTCAATAATAATTGTTGCTATTCTCTTTAATTTGTACACAAATTTTAATGCTGGAGCGCGTTATTCAGTCGAAGGTGATACAAATCAAATGACGGTTCATGTTATTGCTAGGGGTAATTTATCCCCCTCACAAAAACTTACCTTAGCACTAGAAGTAGAAGATACCGTTAGGTCTGTGAAAGGGATAAAAACCGCCTCTACTATAATAGGAGGTGGATCTGTTGATCAAATGATTATGAGTGATGCAGAAAGTAGAAGTGATGAAATTGCTATGATGATGATTGAATTGAATCCTGTTCAAGAGAGAAGGCATGCTGATATATTACGTGAAGAGATTCTTAAAAAAACATCATCTATTCCAGGTATTTTTGTTGAAGCTTACAAAATAGAAAGGAAGCCCGAATCTGGAAAGGATATCCAATTAGAGCTTACCTCATCAAATAATATTGAACTTGCAAAGGTTACAGAAAAATTATCGAACAAATTAAAAGCAATGGATGGTGTAATTGAGGTTGACGATACAAGATCACTTCCAGGCATTGAGTGGGTTATAAAAGTTGATAGAGAATTAGCAGGTAAATATGGTGTTGATGTTTCAATTATTGGCGCAATAGTTCAGCTTGTTACAAATGGAATCTTAGTTGATAAATATCGACCTGATGACTCAGAGGACGAAGTGGATATTAGAGTTCGTTTTCCAAAAGAGTATCGTCAGTTAGAGCAATTTGATCAACTTAGAATACCAACCCCAGATGGCGCAGTTCCATTATCAAATTTTGTAAAAAGAATCCCTCAACAAAGAGTTTCTTCTATTGATAGAGAAAATGGAAGTAGGATTCTAAAGGTAAGGGCCAACACTTCAATTGACCCCGTAACTGGAAAAAAAATACTGCCTTTTAATAAGAATTTGGAAATTAGTGACTGGATTAAAAGTCAAAATTTTTCTAATCAAGTAAATATTAAATTCGCTGGAACAAATGAGGATGGAGAAGAGTCCGCTGCATTTCTCGGAAGAGCAATGTTAGGCGCATTATTCTTAATGTTCGTAATACTCCTGACACAATTCAATAGTTTTTATCAAGCAGCAATAACCTTATCAACAGTTGTTCTATCAACTGTTGGAGCCTTAACAGGTCTTCTAATAACCGGACAAGTTTTTTCAGTTATAATGAGCGGATTAGGGATAGTTTCTTTAGCTGGTATTATCGTTAATAACTCAATTGTCCTTATTGATACTTATAATAGACTAAAGGATGACGAAGTTGACCCAATCGAAACCATCATTCATTCTGCAGCTCAAAGGCTCAGGCCTATATTATTGACTACTGCAACAACAATGATTGGACTTACCCCTGTTGCACTTCAAATAACTATAGATTGGTTTGGAAGAAGCATTGAGTTTGGAGGACTAATGTCTGCTTGGTGGGTTCCTTTCTCAACTGCTGTTATTTGGGGGTTAGGTTTTTCAAGTTTACTAACATTATTTTTAATACCAACACTATTAGCTCTTCCAGTTTATTTAAAGAGTAATAAAGAAAATTTAGAGAAAAGATTTTTCAAACTTACAGAATCAGCCAAATAAGAAGTATGAAAACAATTTGTTTATTTTGTGCATCATTAGATGGCAAAGATCCTCTTTATTCAAAAACTGCAAAAGAATTTGGTATTGTTTTAGCGGAACATCAGTGCTCATTTCTCTATGGAGGGGGGTCTCTTGGTTTAATGGGGCTCGCTGCTAAATCAGCACTTAAAAATAAAGTAAAAGTAATTTCAGTTATTCCAGAATATTTAGATAAACCCAATATAATTTTCTCAAAATCCGATGAAATCATAAAAACAAAGACTCTAGCAGAAAGAAAAGAAAAAATGATTAAAATTTCAGATATTTTTGTTGTTCTTCCTGGAGGAGTTGGGACCTTGGATGAAGTTACAGATGTTATTTCAGGAGCTGCTCTTGGGGAACATAAAAAACCTATTTTTCTGATTAATATAAATAATTTTTGGGATCCATTTATTCAAATGCTTGAGCATATGAAGATCAATGGTCTAATTCGATCCGAAGGTGATAAAAATCTTAGTCACGCAAGCTTAAAGAATTTATTTGTAGTAAAAGATCTAAATGAATTATCAAAACACCCTAGCTTTAATATTTCTTAGGTAAAGGAGCGTTATCTTTAATAAGCTTATATTGAATAGAATCCATTAAAGCTTTGAGTGATGCTTCAACAATATTAGGACTTACGCCAACAGTAAACCAACTATTACCGTCTTTATCTGTACTTTCAATTACTACTCTGGTTATAGCTTCAGTTCCGCCATTTAAAATTCTTACCTTGTAATCAACAAGGACTAGGTCCTTTAAATGATCATCATAAATTCCTAAGTCACTCCTTAATGCTTTATCGAGAGCATTAACTGGTCCATTACCCCTTCCTCTAGATTCTATATCCCTTCCTTCGACAATGACTTTTACAAACGCCTCTGATGTTAAATTGGATTTGTTATCAGAATTTTGTTTTTTTATGGCAATTTCATAATCTGAAACATTGAAAAAATCTGGAACCTTATCAAGAATATTTTTTGCTAACAATTCAAACGAGGCTCCTGCTCCATCATATGAGTAACCCCTAAATTCTTTCTCCTTAACAACCTCAAGAAGTTCATTTAAACGCTCATCATTATTGTTAATTTCTATCCCCACAGATGACAATCTAGATAAAAGATTTGATTTTCCAGCTTGATTAGAAACTAAAATCTTTCTTGCATTACCAACCTCTTCAGGAATCTCATGTTCATAAGTTGATGGATCTTTCATAACCGCAGAAACATGGAGCCCACCCTTATGGGCAAAAGCATTATCACCTACATAAGGTTGATGTTTATTTGGTTGCCGGTTTAAAATTCCATCCAAAAGAAGAGATACTTTCTTAAGACCTTTTAAATCTTTTTTTGAGATAGATATGTCATACTTTTTAGAATAAATATCCTTAAGTAACAAAGTAGGTATTAAAGAAACAAGATTAGCATTACCACATCTTTCACCTAAACCATTTAAAGTTCCTTGAATTTGTCTAGCACCAGCATCTACTGCAGCTAGAGAATTAGCAACTGCATTTTCTGTATCATTATGACAATGAATACCAATATTTTTTCCAGAAAACCTCTCTGAAACCTTTGCAACTATCTCAAAAATTTCACTTGGCAATGTACCACCGTTAGTATCACATAAAACAACCCATTTAGCCTGAGCACTTAAAGCTGCATCAATGCATGATAATGAAAAATCAGGATTAGCTTTAAATCCATCAAAAAAATGTTCGCAATCAATTAATGGTTCAAGTTTATTATTTCGAACTGAACTTACTGAGTCTTTTATGGAGAGTAAGTTTTCATCAAGCGAAATCCCAAGAGCAACATCAACATGATAATCCCAGGTTTTTGCAACTAAACAAATACTATCTGCACCAGAGTCAATTAAGGCTCTAAGCTGAGGATCATTATCTGCCGATCGACCCGAGCGTTTTGTCATTCCAAAAGCGGTAAACTTTGAGTTTTCAAATTTTGGTTTTGATTCAAAAAAATTAGTATCCGTTGGATTAGCTCCAGGCCAACCACCTTCAATATAATCAAGACCTAAGCTATCCAAAGCTTTTGAGATCGCAATTTTATCAGCAACGCTAAAATCAACACCCTGCGTTTGTTGACCATCTCGAAGAGTTGTATCAAATAGATATATTTTTTCTTTAATCAATTAACTACCCAAAAGTCGTTTTTTCATTTTATCATAACCCATTAATAAAATAATATTTTTTAATTCTGGGCCATCACTTAGTCCAGTAATTGCTTTTCTTATAGGTAAAAATAAATCTTTACCTTTTTTATCTGAAGCCCCTTTAACCAAGGTGATCCAATCTCCCCAAGTACTATCCCCCCAAGGCTCGGGTGGCAGAAGACTCTCTGCTAAATTAATAAAATCTTGGTCTGAATTATCTACCTTTATCGAACCATTTATAATTTCATACCATTTTTCATATTCGCCTATATTTTTTATATTTGATTTTATAACATCCCAAATTTTTTCGTCGAATATTACATTATTGGATTTTAATCTCTCTGAAACCGCCTCAATATCAAGCTGGCTCAATATATCAGAATTTAACTTTGAAAGCTGACTCATACTAAAACGAGCAGGAGCTCTAGCAACTTGGCTAAGATCTATATCACTCGCAATATCATTTAAAGATTTAAATATATTAATATCCAAAGATGTTCCTATCGATGAATTTAGTGAATTTATTGCCATGGGCTCATAATTTTCTTCCATCAAGCCTTTTATTGATGCTGCAGAGTTTCTCTTTGAGAACGGATCGCCATTTTCATCTACTAATAGTGGGTGGTGACCAAATACCGGGGGCTCCTTTCCTAAGCATTTAAACATTTCAATCTGTATACCTGAATTTGTAACATGGTCTTCTCCACGAATAATATTTGTAATACCCATCTCAATATCATCAATGACGCTTGGAAGATTATATAGAAACCCTCCATCCTCTCTAACAATAACAGGATCAGATTGGGCAGATGTATCCACTGAAACATCTCCACGAATTAGGTCATTAAAATTTGTTCTTTTTCCAGAAAGCTTAAACCTCCAGTAGGGCTTTCTACCTTCCTTTAAGTATTGCTCAATATCTTCCTCTGATAAATAAAGAGATGATCGATCATAAACAGGTGGCATCCTTCGAGCAACTAACCTCTTTCTCTTGGAGTCTAATTCTTCCGATGTTTCAAAACACTTGTAGACAAAATTATTATCAATCAATTTTTGAAAATATCTATTGTAGACTTCTAACCTTTCAGACTGCTTGAAGATTTCATCTATTTTTAAACCAAGCCAATCTAAATCTTTTAAAATTTGATCAGAAAATTCTTCAGTGCTTCTCTCAGAGTCAGTATCATCTATTCTTAAAATAAACTTCCCTGAATTTTTTAAAGAAAAAAGGTAATTAAAAAGAGCTGTACGAATATTTCCCACATGAAGTAATCCTGTTGGGCTAGGTGCAAATCTTGTTATAATTTTTTGTGTCAATTTTCATCTCTAAATAAATTTGTTATAGGATATCTTCTGTCTCTTCCAAAATTTTTCTGACTTATTCTAACACCTGGTGCTGATTGTCTTCTCTTATATTCTGAAACATAAAGAAGGTTTTCTATTTTTTTAACTAATGATTTTTCATGTCCCTTTTTCACAATATCAGAAACACTCATCTCGTAATCAATCAATGATTCAAGAATATCATCTAGCTCATCATATGGCGGTAAAGAGTCTTGATCTTTTTGATTATCCCTTAACTCAGCAGTAGGCTCTTTTTCAATTATGGATAAAGGAATAACCTCTCCTAATGGCCCTAACCCTCCAACTGGTAAATTAGAATTCCTCCATTTAGAAAGTGCATAAACTTCAGTTTTATAAATATCTTTTATAGGATTGTAACCTCCATTCATATCACCATATAAAGTAGCATAACCTACTGATACCTCTGATTTATTACCTGTAGTAACCACCATATTTCCACCTTTATTTGAAAGAGCCATTAATAAAACTCCTCGAATCCTAGACTGAAGGTTTTCTTCAGTTACATCTTTTGGAAGGTCTTTAAAGAAAGGAGCTAAAACATTCTCAAGACTATTAAAGGAGTTTTCAATGTTTAAACTGCCTAGTTCAATATTTAAATTTTTTGCGCACCCTTTTGCATCTATGAAACTCTGTTCAGAAGTATACCTGAAAGGTAGCATGAAACATGAAACTCTATCTGAGCCAAGAGCATCTACAGCAATAGCAGCGCATAAAGCTGAATCAATACCACCAGATAAACCTAAGATAATTCCGGGAAAATTATTTTTATTTACATAATCTTTTAACCCTAAGACCATGGCAGAATAAATATCGCTTAGCTCACTGTTGGTATTTGTTGTTAAAGGATTGTTTGAACTTAACCCATCTTTACTGAAATTAAATTCTAAATAAGATTCTTCCCAGGCAGGTGCTTGTGAAACAATTGATAAATCTGAATTAATTGCAAAACTTGAACCATCAAAAACTAACTCATCTTGGCCGCCAAATTGATTTGCGTATATTAGAGGTATTCGATTTTCTTTTACCCTTTCAAGCGCAGTTTCTAGTCTTAAGTTCTTTTTATATCTATCAAATGGTGATCCATTAGGTGAAATTATTATATCTGCTCCATCCCTTTTTAAATCGTCACAAACTTTTTTACTCCAAATATCTTCGCATATTGGCATACCAACCCTGAAATTACGGAAATCAAAAGCTTCAGAATATGTTCCAGGAGAAAAAACTCTTTTCTCGTCAAAAACACTATAGTTTGGCAAGTTTTGTTTCTTACTACAACCAACAATACTTCCGTTATCAATCAATACAGAACAATTATAAACATTATTGTCCTCAATAAGAGGAACTCCAATGATTAATGCTTTATTAACATTTTTTGAAAAATCCACTATTGAATCAAGACCAATTTTACAAGCATCTAAAAAAGAGTTCTTTAAAATAAGATCTTCAGGGGGGTATCCTGAGATAAACAGTTCAGAAAAAACCAATAAATCAGTTTCAATTGCTTTTTTATCTGATAAAGGCTGTATGACTTTATCAACATTACCTTGAATATCACCAACAATATTATTTAACTGTGCAACAACAATTTTCATTTTCATATCCGTTATAATTCATAGCTTGCTTAAACCTTATGGACAACTTAAAGATTAGTATCTTAATAG